>CAINVS010000482.1 GCA_903854205.1 uncultured Bacteroidota bacterium
CAGCGAAACGAAGGACCGCGCAGCGAAACGAAGGACCGCGCAGCGAAACGAAGGACCGCGCAGCGAAACGAAGGACCGCGCAGCGAAACGAAGGACCGCGCAGCGAAACGAAGGACCGCGCAGCGAAACGAATCTTACAAATCTGACATCTGATAAACTAATTTTCACACGGAGACACAGAGAAATTGGTATTTCAAAAAAATGATGGGTTTAGCCTCCGGTAGTGTTTTTCTGAAAAATCTGATATCTGACAATCTAATTTTCAGCCTCCTTTCAGCTTTTCGGTTTTTAAAGCCCTATAGTACAAATACTCTTCCTTCATTTCAAGCCGGCTGTACACTTTCATGAGTGTATCGATACAATCAAGGTCATTTTTATTAATTTCCAATGCCTTTCTGAATGGATCTACAGACTTTAAAAGCAGTGCACGCATTTTCTCATTTGTTTTTGGGTCCGGATTTTTTGGGTCCTTTATGGAAGCTGATAGTTCCATCCCATTGTTGAAATGGATAGCGCCAAGATTGAACCAGGCCAAGTAGGCGCTGCTGTCCAATTTTACCGCTGCTTCATATTGAGCAGCAGCAGCTTCAAAATTCTTATTTGTTTCCAGCAGTTGCGCATAAGCAAGGCGCAACGAATAATTATCAGGTTTTGCTTTGACAGACTCGCTGAATTTTTTCAGCGCAAGTTCCAACTTATCGGGGCTGTTCAGATAAATATCCATTTCAATTCCTTCCAGATCGGATTTCATTTTGGCATAAGCCTGTTTAATATCCTCAATGACCGGAGCAGTCTGCTGATAAAGCTGATCCAACCCGGATTTTCCTTCTTCAATCAATTTCAGGGCTTTATCGCTGTCTTTCTTTTTCATATTTAGGATAGCCATATTCCCAAAAATTCTAAAATGTTCAAAATCGGGAATATCCTTATCCAAAACCTTGAAGTATTTTTTTGACATTTCAAAATGCTCCATAGCCATATCATCCGCTTTTTTCAGCATCATCACCTGTCCGTAAAAATCATGTGACAGATAATCATCCTCCCGAAGTGTAATTGCGGCCATTAAATACTTCTGCGCCTGATCCAAGCTTGCTGTTTTATCGGATTCTCTCAATCTTTTTTCAATGGTATAGAGGTGATTCAGGATCTTTGCGCCGAGCATGCGCAATGTTTGATGCAGATAGTCCGAAACTACGGCTATCTCTTTTTTTACAGACTCGCCGGCAGGTACTTTTTTAGCCTCCTGAAGGTCCTGAAAGGCTAAAAAATAAGCATCCTTGTTTTTGTCTATTTCTTCGGGCTCATTTTTTTTGACAGCTATATCAAGCAGATTAATATTGGTTTTGGCCCTTAAAATATAGGCCATAGGTAAATCATCTCCTTTTAGTTGAGCAGGATTATTCAGCAGGATTTGCAATTGCTGCAATGCTTTTTCGTAGTCATTTTTCTTAATGTACGCATCGACAGTTTTCAAAGTACCTTGTGCGACTGTATTCAGAGAAAAGTAAATTACAAAAAGCAGGCTATAGCAGATATATTTTTTCATAGGTATCGGATTTTAATCTGTTGCATTTCTACCATAGATGTGCAAAAGCGAGAATTGGTTGTCCTAAACACTTTTTCTTCTGTGAATTCTATCTGAAAGATAGCACCCTCTGATATTCCTCTTCAAATTCTGCAATATTATCGGCCAAAACTTGTTCTGTCCAGTTGAGCATTTTCCCCAATTCAGCTGCAACAAAAAGATAGGTATCTTTCAATGCCGGTCTGTCAAAATACAGCCTGCCGCTTCTTCTGATCAGAAAATCGCAGAGACTGAGCACCTGTTCAAATTCCACAGCATACCAAAGTTCAGCTTTCAGAATACGTCGAAGAGGATCCTGTTCTGTGCTGTGCAATTCGTAGGCTTTTTCAATAATCAGATCTATGTTGGCACCATAGCGGTAAGCCATTTCTTTGAGCTGTTCCTGATTGAGCGAAATCTGTTTTACATGTCCGCAACGCAAATTGATAAATTTATCAAAATCGGCATTGCTGTCAAAATCTCCACCGCTCAATCGCAGATTTTTCGTGCTGCAGGCGGCATTTTTGTTTAACATTTTACAGACTTTGCCCACCACTTTTTCCGCCATTTTGCGGTAACCGGTCAGTTTGCCTCCGGCTATTGAAATAAGCCCCGATGTTGCTATAAAGATTTCATCTTTTCTGGAAAGTTCTGAAACGGACTTGCCATCTTGGTGGATAAGCGGACGAAGGCCCGACCAGGAGGACTGTACCTCTTCCGGCTTCAGCGCTGAAGTTGGAAACATATAATTTACTGCATCGAGGATATAATTGACATCCTCGGCCGTTGGTTCCGGCGTATCTATGGTTTTTCCATAATTGGTATCGGTGGTTCCCAAATAAGTAACCTTTCCGCGAGGAATGGCAAAAATCATACGTTTATCGCCCTTTACGTCAAAATAGACAGACTGTTGCAATGGCAGTCTTTCGCGCGGAACAACGATATGTACGCCCTTACTCAGGTGCAGTCGCTTGCCTTTTACGCCGTCGCTGTCGAGCTGACGAAGGGTGTCGACCCAAGGGCCTGCGGCATTTACTATGGTTTTGGCTTTTATTTTAAAAGTTTCATTGCTGACATTGTCTTTAATTTCAGCCGCTTCCAATTTTCCGTTACTGTCATAGTCAAAAGCACTGACTTCAGCATAATTGATACAGACGGCACCGTATTCAACAGCCGTTTTCATCACTTCTATGGTTAGTCGGGCATCATCTGTCCGGTATTCGTAGTAAAGACCGCCGGCTTTCAGGCCATCTGTGCGCAAAAGGGGTTCAGCCTTAGCAGCATCGGACTTTGAAAGCATTTTTTTTCTTTCGTTTTTATCTACACCGGCCAGCCAGTCATAGATCCAGAGTGCCCATGCGCTCATGTTTTTGGAGAGGGAACCACCATCCACAATTGGCAGCAGCATTCTTTCGGGAATGACAATATGCCTTGCATTTCGGTGAACCGTGGCACGCTCGGTACCTACTTCATGCACCAGTTTAAATTCCAGCTGCTTCAGGTAGCGCAATCCGCCGTGAATGAGCTTGGTGGAGCGGCTGCTCGTGCCCCAGGCAAAGTCTTTTTTCTCTACCAGTGCCACTTTCAGCCCACGTGCCGCAGCATCTAGGGCAATGCCTGCACCTGTTATACCTCCGCCGATGACGAGCAGGTCAAATTCATCGGTTTTCAGCTGAAAAATATTTGAGGGCCTTTCAAAACAGGAAAAGCGCTTGGATGTTAATTTTGGATTCATAATTAATTCAGGCGCTGAACTACCATAGTTCAGCGCCTGCAAATATAATAAAAGATAAAAGAGGAATAAGGAATTTTTGATTGTAATTAACGAATTGCGAATCGTCCCAAAGTGGCCTTAATTTCCTGTCTGGATATTTTTTAAGAAATAAGTCTACCCTAAACAGATATTTTTTCTTGTCCTTGTAAGCGCCAATCATCAGGTTGTATTTTCATATTCAATTTTAAATTATTGATTTACAATTTAATGTCAGTTACAAATCTCCGATAATTTTTGGATTATCTTTTTAAACCTTTTATCACTTTCGGAAAATGATAAATTCCCATGAATTGCTTCCTTCTTAACATCATCATTTAATATCTTATGGAATTCATTCTTCAAGAAATTTCTGACATCATCAGGTGCAGTACATATTTGTTCTACAAGATCAGTTCTATTATCTAAAACATAGGTAATATCTTCGAAATCGTGACTGGTTCTAGGCTCATTTTTACCTCTATTTTCGTATGCCGTAAATTTTGAAGCTAAAAAATAGGCAAGTGGCAAAATTTGTATTTTT
The DNA here is from genome assembly GCA_903854205.1 of uncultured Bacteroidota bacterium. Lineage (GTDB taxonomy): Bacteria > Bacteroidota > Bacteroidia > Chitinophagales > Saprospiraceae > Saprospira. The sequence goes on from CAINVS010000482.1 coordinate 3,859, forward strand.
ATCCCTTCAATTAGTATTTCTTCCTTTTTGTCAAAACCTGGCTTAAACCAAGGATTTGCAGGTGCCCAACTAATTTCTTTTGTGTTCATTACATCTACTTTTATGTCTTCATACCTAAATCTGCAAATCACATCATCTTCAGATGTTTGAATAAACCCCTTTCTGATTAGCTCTTCTCTTATTTTTTCCAATTCACCAATCGTTGCAATTGATAAACTGATATCAAGATCCTTTGTAGGCCTAACATCTTCAGCAGCAGGAGTATTTGCATATAAACCAACTGTTGCTCCTCCTACATAAATAACCTCTGCATTTAATTCTGCAAGCGCAATTGCTATCTTTTTCAAGACAGTTTTATTGATGTCTGTATTATTCATTCAAATCTTTTTTTAATTTCTTCAATTGCAATAGTTCTTTCTCTGGCTTTACCTATCCGTAAAGCATCGACAAGTGCCAATAGTTCATATAATTTAGGGTCATTTTCACATGCTAATGGTACACCCTGATACAAAGGTTCTATTGATTGTCCACGACAAGTGCCTTCTTCATAAGGCCATACTACTGCTTCATTGCTCATAATCAGTTCAGACAATGGTGCGGCGGAATAGGCTGTTGGCATTCCTCTTACTATTGGTCCGGGTCTCTGCGGAAATACATATTTAAGCCCGTATTGCAAAAAATCAAGCAGCGACATTTTCATGAGCGTTTTTTTATCATTAGAAATCAGGCCTGCATAATAAGATCGGTTAAGACTCTCGCTTATTTCACTGGCACTAATTCCAAGTTCATTTCCAATATCCTTCATTTGCCAGTCTTTATTCCCTTTTGCGGCAATTTTCAGAAGTATCACTACATCCTGAGGGCGCATACCATTGTGCTTTTTCATTTTTTTTTACAAATATAACAATAATTCGCGATTCGCGAATCGCGAATCGCGAATTATTTTCAAAATTCTAAAAAAAGGCATTGAACCGCTTATCGCTCAATGCCTTTGTCTATTATAAATTAAGAAGTCAAATATCAATTATTTAAAATATCTGAAATCCTGTTTGTACTGAATTTTCTGCAAAGTCTCATAAATGAGTTTAATAACATTCTCCACATCTGATTTGTGCGCCATTTCTACAGTGGTGTGCATATATTTCAATGGCAGGGAAATTAGTGCTGATGGTACACCGCCGTTTGAATATGCAAAGGCATCAGTATCAGTGCCGGTCACGCGCGAAGAGGCACTTCTTTGGAATGGAATTTCTTTTTCCTGAGCCGCTTCAATAATGATGCGGAGCAGATTATTGTGTACTGCAGGTGCTACACAAAGGTCGGGACCCGCACCGCCTTTGATATCGCCCAATTTTTCAGCTTTCATCAAAGGTGTATTGGTGTTGTGCGACACATCTGTGATGATCGCAACATGCGGATTGATGGTTTTTGTAATCATTTCCGCACCGCGCAGACCCACTTCTTCCTGCACTGAATTCACGATATACAAACCAAAAGGCAATTTGATATTGTTCTCATGCAGCAGTCGGGCTACTTCGGCAATACAGAAACCGCCAATGCGGTTGTCGAGTGCACGGCCGGTATAATAGCGGTTATTGACAATTTCGAAACCATCATCGAAGGTGATAACACAGCCTACGTGAATGCCCATTGCCTCTACCTCTTCTTTGGTATCGGCACCGACATCAATAAAAATATTATCCAGGGAAGGCGCAAGATTAGCATCGGCACCCTGACGGACATGAATGGCCGGCCAGCCAAAAACACCGCGCACAGGGCCTTTTACAGTGTGAATATTTACACGCATAGAGGGTGCAATCACCACGTCGGAGCCGCCATTGCGGATAACGCGGATAAAGCCCTCTTTGGAAATATGGTTTACATACCAGCCAATTTCATCTGCATGCGCTTCGATCACGACGCGATAATCGGATTCCGGATTAATAACACCGTAAACAGTGCCGTAATTGTCAACTTTATATTCGTGAATATAAGGTTTGATATAGTCCAGCCAAATCTGTTGCCCGGGCATCTCAAAACCGGTGGGAGAGGTATTATTAAGGTACTTCTCCAGGAATTGTTCAGAACGCTCTGTGATGAGTGACATAATAAAATATTAGTGGGTGATGTGTAAATTTGAAGCTATAAATGGCAATAGAAATTTGCAAAAACCTAATTTTGGCCAAATATAAATATTTATATAAACAACTGAAAATTTGTTGTCTAAGTAATTAAAAGAATTTTATGCTTTAGTTAAGTTCGTAATGCAAATCAAGGCTAAGATTTCAAAGTCAAACATAATCGCATAACGCTGCCGCGGTTTTTTTTACTTTTTTCTTGATCTCGTCAAAAATGACGAGAACAAAAAATCAATACTTTACTAAAAATTTCAACCATTGATTTGCCTAGTTACTATTTTAACAGGTCCAGCAAATTTATAATATCAATATCATTATTAAACAAATGCACACAGATCCGCAGTCTCTCTGTCCCCATTGAAACCGTAGGATAACGTATTGGCCGAACATCGAAACCTGCCTGCTGCAGTTGTAGCGCCTTTGCAGAGACCGCTTCATTGCCCGGAATCACGAGGCCCTGAATAGGGGTTACGGAAGGCAATATCCTATATTCCTGTGAAATAGAGGTGATTGACATTCGGAAAAAATCTACCTTTTCCTGAAGGGCGAGTCGAAAAGCTTCACCATTCTGATCCAGAATTTTATAGGCTTCAATAACATGCAACACAGCCTGCAAGGGCATTGCCGTTGAAAAAATGAGCGGTCGGGCAAAATTGATCAGATAATTTCGAAGAGCTGTGCTGCCAAGTATTACAGCTCCATGTCCGCCGATTGCCTTGCCAAAGGTATGTACCCTTGCAAAAACTTTATCCTGCAACTGCAAATCCTGCACCAATCCTACTCCATTATGGCCCAAAACACCTGTTGCATGGGCTTCATCAACGATGAGTGCAGCTCCCTGCATTTCGCAAAGTTGGGCAATATCAGTAAGTGGGGCAATGTCTCCATCCATGGAATAGAGCGACTCTACCACCACAAAAAGCTGACCTTTTATAGCTGAATTTTCTTCCAGTTTTGCTTTCAAATCAATGAGGTCATTGTGTTGAAAAGCACAGGTATCAGCCTTACCCATACGCATACCGTCGTGAATGCTTGCATGTACAAGACTGTCAAAAATAATCATGTCGCCCCTGCGGGGGATGCTGCTCAAAAGACTTAGATTGGCATCATATCCTGAATTAAACAACAAAGCTGAAGTTGCATTGTGAAATTGACAGAGCAGCTGTTCCAATTCCTCCATAAGAGGATGATGCCCGCTGAGCAGACGCGAACCGGTAGCTCCGGATTGAGAAAGCAAGCGGTAATGCACAGCTACTGATTCCTTCAGTTCCGCAGAACGGGCAAAGCCCAAATAGTCATTGGAACAAAAATCGACAAGTCCTTCTTTTTGTTTCAGGCTCCTGAATGCCCCTTTCTCCTTAAGGTTTTCCAACATTTCATTCAGGCGCTGTTCGATTTTCATATCTTAACTATGTATTATGTTAGTTGTAATATATTGTGCCGTCCTAATATAGGTTGACAAAAATTTGTATTCAATTCAAAGATAACACACTGTGTTCCCCTAAAATTTCACAGTTGATTTAACCTATTTGCAGCCCCATCGGGGCGACATTTTTGTAGCCGTAGGCGAAAAAAAATGAATAGAGCTCCATAGGAGCGGCATTTAAATAAATTTGTACAATTAAATGCCATCAACAATGTTGTGAAACTTTACACTTTATCAAACAAAATGGCAGCCCTACAGGATTCTTTTCCCTCGCAGCTTACGCTGCTACAAAAATATCGCTGCTCTGGAGCTGTTCCTGAACTAATTTGTGTTTTGTTAAAACATTAAATTGATGTAAATGATAAATAAATAACACACCCGTACGTCAATTCAAAGATAACATAACATTAGTTAGATTTAATGTCTGTTTAAATATTAGAAAACGATTACTTATTTGGGTTAAACTTGATAATTTGACAAAATAGCTCTTATTTTGTAAATGGAAAGCTAAATACTCAATTCAACCTTTAAAATTCAGACAGGTGCTAAGTATCTTTATCAATGAAAAACCAATATATTTGGGGCTTCCTGAAGAAATCCATGCTTTAGTGGGGATTGAGGCGGTTGAGTATAACAATGATCCTAAAATGCTGCTTCCTTTTATCGAAGCTTTCGAAAATGAACAAAACGAATCTAAATCGCTCTGCATCTACTCCTCAAATTTAAAGGAATTATTTAAAGATTTTTTCGATTTTTACAAAGTAATTACTGCTGCGGGCGGATTGGTAAGAAATGTATCGGAAACAGAGGCTGACAATTTTTTGGCAATTTATCGGATGGGCGTTTGGGATTTGCCAAAAGGTAAAATTGAAAAAAAAGAGGAACCACGCGATGCAGCAATGAGAGAGGTCTGTGAAGAAACAGGTATTAATAACCTAAAAATAAACAGTTTTCTCACGGAAACCTATCATACTTATTGGGATCCAAGGAAAAACAGAAGGGTTTTAAAGCTTTCTTTTTGGTATCTGATGGAAACAAAGGACACTGAATTGCAGGCGCAAACAGAGGAAGACATTGAACTGGCAGTATGGCTACCCTTGCAGGAACTCAAAGAGAAAAAGCCAATTTACAAAAACATACTTGAAGTAATAAAAGCTTATGAACAAGGCTACTAAAACTGCCTATATTTCTTTGGGATCCAATATGGGAGACCGACTGTACTACCTGAAAACAGCTGTGGAACAGATTGGACTGAAGTTGGGGAAGGTAGTTAAAGCATCAAAAGTATATGAGGCCGCTGCCTGGGGTTATACAAAACAACCCGATTTTTATAATCAGGCAATTGAAATTCAGACCTCGCTCAGTCCGGCTCAACTGCTGGAAGGTTGTCTGGATATAGAAAAAAGCATGGGTCGCACCAGAACAATACTTTGGGGAGAAAGAACCCTTGACTTGGATATTTTGTTGTATGATGGCAGGTCGGTTCAGTTGGAAACGCTAAAAATTCCTCATCCTTACCTGCATCTGCGAAAATTTGTTTTGGTTCCCCTTTGTGAAATTGCGCCTAATCTGCTGCATCCGATATTGGAACTGACGATTCAGCAATTATTGGACAAATGCACTGATGAACTTGACATCAGACCCTTGAAAAGCTAAGCGCTTTATTATTTTTTGGATGTTTTTTTTTCAGTCTTCATATAGATGCAAATACCTAACGGACATTATATTGTCATTGAAGGCAATATCGGAGCGGGCAAAACCTCACTGAGCCATAAACTGGCGGAGGAACTGAATGCCAAACTGATACTGGAACAGTTCACCGACAATCCTTTTTTGCCGATGTTTTACAAAAATCCCGACCGTTATGCATTTCCGGTTGAGCTCTTTTTCATGACGGAACGCCACAAACAGTTGCAGGAATACCTTGTAAAAAGAGATCTTTTTCAGCACTATACTGTTTCAGACTATGTCTTTTCAAAGACCTTACTTTTTGCCGGACAGAATCTGGAAGGCGAAGAGCTCAGGCTTTTCCAAAATCTTTTCAGTACATTGAATGCCGCATTTCCCAAACCTGACTTGCTGGTATATCTTCACCGTTCGGTAGAGGAGCTGCAGGAAAATATCAGAAGGCGCAACCGCAGTTATGAGGCCGATATTTCAGGGGAATATCTGACGAAAATACAGCAGGCTTATTTTGAATTTTTCAGAATGCAGCAAGCGCAGATCCCAATTCTGCTGATGGATGTGAGCGGTATGGACTTTTTGAACAGCGCTGATGATTATAACCTCATTTTGAATGCACTTCAAAAAACCTATGGAGTAGGGCTGCATAGAGTTACAGCTTCGGAGCTTAGGACTTCGACGGAGTTATAAGTATATTCTCTCAAATTTGAGTGAAAAAAGAATTTTATTCCTTCAATAATTTCACAAAATCAACTTGTGGCATATCTGCCTGCTCAAGATACTGAGGCAATTTTTCTAAAAATGTCTCAGTTATAATATCCTGTTCCAAAAACATTTCTATGTCAGGATATACTTTAAACAGTTTTTTTGCTTACTGTCTTACTAATGACATATTGCTTACTACATCTTATTACAGATTCAAAAAAACACCAATTTTTGAATTTGATAATCAATTGATTAAAAATTGTAGTAACTGTAGTAGATATTTTATAAAAAAGAATTAATATTTATACAACTCTGCCAAAAAGCAACTTTTCTTACCTTTTTAGCTCCATTTGTAGTAAGATGTTTTTCTGTTTTGGGGCAAATAAGGTCATTTGTAGTAAAGTAAATTGGATTGTTGTAAGTGTAGTAGGATAAATTAAGAAATATTGGGATTTTGTGGCATTGATTGAATTTCTTTAGTATATTTGGAGTGATAACAAATCGCCATATGAGTCTTATACAACCATTTTGGTGTGGTAAGAGAAGTATTTAGCGGTTATAAATAAGTTAAGGGCAAGTTTAAAACAAAATACAACGGAGGAAGCCGAAAATCTATTTTAGAGTAGGCGTCAATTTTAAAGCCAAAAAATATGAAAAAGTTTGTTTCTGAAAACTGGTATAAATTGATGATTGGATCATCACTGTTAATGGCCTCATTTGGGTTTATGGTACATTCTGTTTCTCCTGCAATAGCAGACAACAGC
>CAINVS010000483.1 GCA_903854205.1 uncultured Bacteroidota bacterium
GTTTTATTGCTTTTTGGCGGTAAAAAAATTCCTGAACTTATGCGTGGCCTCGGCCGTGGAATTCGTGAATTTAACGATGCCCGTACTAATGTTTCCAGTCAATTAGAAGAAGGAATAAAAGATAGTAAAGACAAGGAAAAGAAGGAATTGGAAAAATCCAACTAATCTTCCCTTCATTTATCTCTAAGCGGCTACTGCAATCTAAGGCAGTAGCCGCTTTTTTACTTTAACATTTTGTTTTATATTTGACTATCAATTATTTGCATAATAATTTCTCTCTGAATCAGCTAAAAAGGTAAGCGCATGGAAGAAAGTTATAATTTTTTTATAACTTTACGGCCAGACCAAAACTGAAGTTGTATTTTAGTTCCAATCACGGGCCCGATTTTATGAGGCAGTATTCTTTTTCGACTAATGTATAAGAATTGTCGATTTCGAACAAAGCCCGACTAATTACCTAAGTCAGAAAGAGAACTTTATCATGAGGAAAACGACCTATATACTGTTGATGCTGTTATGCATCACACCATTTTTGAATATTACAGCTGTAATTGACAATAATGATACTGAAATCCCAACATTAAGCAAGGATTCGGAAAAATTTGATGACAGCTTAGTTATTCTGATGAGTAATCTGATGAATAACTTTCCACAGTACACCGACGAAGAATACCGTCAGCGTCTACAGGAACTTTCCGGACAAATCGATTATCGGCTCGACCCGCTTGTGAAAGAACGCATACTGATAAGAACAGAAACTTACAGGGCTTCAACTGAAAATTTATTGGGCAGAAGTGATATCTATTTTCCTATTTTTGAGGAACATTTGGCAAAATACAATATACCTCATCATCTTAAATATCTTTCAATAATTGAGTCTCACCTCAATCCTATAGCTAAATCTGTAGCCAGCGCAGTAGGATTGTGGCAGTTTATACCAAGTTCAGGTAAAATGTTCGGTTTGGAAATCAACAATTATGTTGATGAGCGAAGCGATACCTATAAGGCATCGGAGGCAGCAGCAAAATTATTGAATGTACTTTTTGTGAAATACAATGATTGGGCATTAGCAATGGCTGCATACAACTGTGGAGCCGGTCGTGTCGACAATGCTATAAAAGCTGCTAAAAGCAATGACTATTGGGTTGTGCGCAACTACCTCCCAAAAGAAACACAGAAATACGTTCCTTTCTTTATGGCAATGGTTTATGTAGGCGAATTTTACGAATCACATGACCTTATTCCTTCCAAAGTGCCGCAGGATTTGGTTCTGACTGATACAATTCACATGACCGGTGGTATTTCCATGTTTGATTTGGCTAAAGATCTTGAATTGAGCATAGATACACTCAAGTTTTTGAACCCTTCTTATCGCCGCAATTACATTCCGCAAAGCCCAAATGGTCAAATTATTGTGCTTCCTGCCCGAATTGTATCACAAATGCGCGGCTATCAGACAGCACTGAACAGAGCACACAGTATTCAGAAAAACAATCCTATCCGTGCCGTTCGCCGTATCAGTAATGAAAAAGACCTGCAGTGGCTTTGCAAAGCACACCGTTGCAGTATCGAGGATTTATTGTATTGGAATGAATTGCCAGCTGATTATACAGCCCAGGAAGGAGATTTGATAGTGCTAAGAAAACACACTATTTCCTCCAATCCGATAGTGGCCAGAAAACGATCTACTATTGAAATAATCGCCATCCCTTCTTTTAAAGTAATGGGTATTGATGCTGCCAACAATAAAGAAAACACCACTTCAGTCTATATGAAACCGGGCAAATTCAATGACGGAATCGCACAGACACCGGGTATGGAACAAACGGTAAAGGCAAGCGGCAGATATAGAATTCAATCCAATGACCCTGCTGTTACAAAAGAAGCCGGCAGTGTTTTTGTGCCTAAAGCCGGTTCATACGAGACACAAAATGTACAGCCTCTTAATGCGGCTGCAGGCAATGCCTTAGTCCCCAAAAAGGAAGCTGTAGCTGTTAAATCTGTCCGCATCGAAGATATAGGTTATCCGATTGAATCCTCCTATACTGACACAAAGGCCGAAAAAGCATCCTACAACCTTGAAGAAAATGTATCTGTACCGGTAGGCAATTCTCTGATACCGACAGATATGCAGAAAAAAATCCAACCTGTTGCTGCTGAAAAAACAGCCCCTGTTACAACAGAAACCGAAACAGCTTTAGATCGCAGCCGTGCACGCAACATCCGCGGCGGAAGCGAAACACCGAATAGATAATAGAACAACACTAAGTTTGAATAAAAATAGGCTATGTCCGTCATTGGGCACAGCCTATTTTTTGGTGTCAGAATAAGATATAATATTGGGCATAAAAACGTTGCACTTCTTGAGTTTGACAGTTAAATAACGTAACTAATTGATAATCAAAAATAGCACTTTTGAATCGGCTCACTACAAACCGACTTTTTCCAAAAAAAAAGCCACTTTTGATTTATACAATGTTGCACAACATGATAGATTCCATAAAACGGAATCGCATCTAGAGCGTTAGGTGATTTTTAGTTTGGTATCAACTAAGTGCCGGGGCTAAAAACCACACTCATTCTTATTCGCTGTTCCAATTGTTGTTTTTCATTGCATTGCGCAAACTCATTTTTAGCGCATATCTACGACAGCTCTGCGATAAGCTCAAGACATTCGGACTTTGTGCCAGTTCTGTCGATGGATTCCCACCCATCAGGGATTTCGCGGTCTATGGGCCAGATATTATATTGATCGTCTCCGTTTTTTACGACACAGTAAATTTGGTCATTTTCCATAATGGTACAATGTAAATAAATAAAAAAAGTGCCTCTATTATCGCATTTCGGCTTTGCGTTATGATTATTTAGCGGTTAATATAAAAGCTATATAGAAAGTAGAAATGTTCAGCCTAGCATTAAAGCCCCACTTTCGCGAAACCCATGTTGAACTAAACCTTCGGTAGCAGTTTCCGGCATTTTTAATATCTTTACTAAGATATACCTTATTATTTCATAAAGCAAATTTTATTAAAGTTATGACAAAAAAAAGCCACAAGATGAGCTTAGGAACAGCTTAAAAATAACTTGAACAAGTTTGCTTGATATTTTTCGTCTCGTCAGCATAGCAGACGAGATTGCAAATCCTCGCGATAGCACCACTATCGCTGTTTCGTCACTATAGACGAGATGCCTTGTTTATCTCAATCCCGTCATTAGTGACGGGACTAAGCTCCTTTTGTTCAACTTATTTCTAATCTATTCCTAGAGAGAACAAACTCATCAACCAAGCGAAGCGAGAAATTCCTGGTTTTTCTGAACTTTTGGACAGATTTGAGCGGAAAATATCCGTATTGGGCCGCAGCCAAAGCACCTTTTCCTGTTACTCGCGACATGTAGCTGCATTATCCTTGTATTTAGGGAAAATTCCTACTGAATTGGATCCGGAGCAGGTACAGGACTACCTGTTTTACCTGCAGAAAAAATCAAAAACACCCTCACAGACTTATTTTAAGCATACTGTTTACGGGCTTCGCTTTTTGCTGAAAGGCGAAGGGCTTCCTTATGAGTATTTGCGACTTCCGGAGATTAAGCAGGAGAAAAAACTACCCACAGTACTCAGCAAAGATGAAGTCTGGCGGATGTTGAAAGCAGCAAAACTACTTAAACACAGGATTTTAATCGGTCTGCTCTATGGCTGTGGTCTGCGCTGTTTGGAAGTACGGAGTCTGCGCCTTGCAGATTTGGATTTTGACAGAAAACAACTCAAGGTTGTCCAGGGTAAAGGCAAAAAAGACCGCTATGTTCCATTGTCAGCGCATTTGATTCGTGGACTTGTAAAGTATATTCATGCAGAAAAGCCCCAGAATTTTCTCTTTGGTCCTGTCAACGGTCGTGCAGGAGGAGATTTTGACAGCCGTTATTCTCAAAGAGGCGTGCAATGGGCCGTAAAACAGGTGAGCAAAGAGGCCGGTATCAAAAAAGATGTGCATGTACACACCCTTCGGCACAGCTTCGCCACGCATCTGTTGGAGGACGGCATGGATATCGTTACCTTGAAAAATCTGTTGGGACATGAAAATCTGGAGACGACCATGGAGTACCTTCAGATAGCGCAACTGCCTACACAACGCATTTTTAGTCCGCTGGATACACTCTTTGAGCAGTGCAGCAAATCGAAGTAACTGATGTTATAAATCGTTTAGGCGAAAGGCTTGAAAAACTGGGACTGAACAGTTGGCAGCTTCGGACATTACATACTATCAAAAAATGCCGGACTGCAGCACTGGGCGGACATATAGATGCCTGTGATGACTGTGGGGTAGTCCGAATCAGCTACAACAGTTGTAGAAACAGGCATTGTCCCAAATGTCAGGGCAAAAATCGGGAAGATTGGATAGCTGCACGTTCCAATGAACTGTTACCAGTGCCATACTTCCATGTTGTCTTCACCCTTCCCGACAGTATCTATCCGATGGCGATACATCAGCCAAAATTGGTTTATGATACCTTATTTGACGCAGCTTGGGAGACGCTTGCAGCTTTTGCTAAGCATAAGGGGTTGAAAATGGGCATGATAGCTGTGCTGCATACTTGGGGGCAAAATCTGAGCCTGCACCCGCATCTGCATTGCATTGTGCCCGGCGGCGGCGTGGATAAAGATGGCAAATGGCAAAACATCCGCTCTGATGGTAAATTCCTTTTTCCGGTCAAAGCCCTGTCCAAGGTTTTTCGTGGCAAATACTGCCAAAAGTTGAAGGATAGGGACAAGCTGCAGTACTATAAAATCAAGGAAGTACTTTGGCAGAAAAACTGGGTGGTCTATGCCAAAAAGCCTTTCGGAAATGCCGATTCCGTGGTGGAATATTTGGGCAGATACAGCCACAAAATTGCCATCAGCAACAATCGCCTGCAGGAGATTGACAGTGACAGTGTAACTTTCAGTTATAAGGATTACCGTCACCGTCAGCAGGGAACAAAAAAGCGTATGAAACTCTCATTGGAAGAGTTTATCCGTCGTTTTGCACTGCATATCTTACCCAAACGATTTGTAAAAATAAGGCATTACGGGTTTTTGAGCAGCAGCTGGAAACGCGAAAAGCTGAAAAGGCTTCAAAAACAACTGGGCATTGTGCCCAAAGTAAAGATAGAAAAAGAAAAAGAATTGCCGGTCTGTACCTGCTGCGGTCAGGGGCGTATGCACGTCGTGGCGGTCTTCCACGAAAGAGGACCGCCAATCTGGCTGAGTGAAGTTGGTCAAGATAATATTGCCTGCAAATAACAATTTGTGGGTAGGGGGATTTATGCCTAAACGACAGTAAAAATGGGAATTATGGCTTTTTGTTGGCCCTAAAAACAAAAAAAGAGGACCGAAGTCCTCTAATTATCACTAAGAATTATTGTCGATAACCCATAAGTTGACGGGAATGAAGCTTCCGTTCAACAAGAGCTTCATTGTTGGCTCTACGAGCCCAACGAAACTCTAGCTGTTAGCGGCTGTTGTATTTCGTCTGTTATGATTGTCCCCAAGCAAACTCACAGTTGTCAAATTTTTTGTTTTCTAAATCTTTCTTTGTTATCAATACACTGAAAACACCCTCGTCATTAAAGTCATTCTCTCCAACTTGTAAGAGCAAAACTTTGTCGGAGAATGTTATTGCTTCTATTTCCTCTTGTCCGAGTTGGCAATGCGTGTAAATGCCAAAGATTTTGGATTTGTCGCTACCTGCAAAGTCGTCCCAAAGTTTGCCGTCTTTGTTTGCGTATTCTTTCTCGTCTTCGTCTTCTGGGTCACGTAACCGCTCTGAAAGTGTTTCTGTGTCCGCAAAAATTTGGTCAACCAACATACCAGAGTAAAAATTGTCCTCGTGTTCTTTTATGTGTCGCACTAAATCACTGTTAGGGATGTCGGCATAAATAACTTTACCTGTGTCAGTCCTGATGTCTGCGAAAAATATTAGTTGTCCTGACTTGGGCAACAAACCTGTCTTGTCAAAGGGCGAAAACTTAGAAAGGTCAAGTTGAGCAGCGAAATAAAGTCCTTGCGGATACTCAAAACCAGTCGGAAAGTCAACAACTGGTCCGCCATATCTTGAGTGTCCAATTGGAATATTTACTTCAGTGTATTTTTTATAGTTACCTGTCTCAAGTAGTATGTCGGGCATTTCAATAGAAGCTCCGTAATAAAGAGTTTTGTCGCCCGTAAATCTGATAATGTCAAAAGTCGTTTTGGTCTTGCTCATAGTCAATTTTTGTTTTTCGTTGCAGTCTGTCGAACAATAGCCGCTAACGTTTTCGGGCTTGGCGAAGGTGGCGATTTTCACCACAAATGTTGATGCGTAGAACCAAACTTTGATTAACCACAAATGTGTCTGCGGAGCACTGAACCGCCACTTTTGCCAAACCCGTGTTACCGGCTGCCTTTCTATTTAA
>CAINVS010000484.1 GCA_903854205.1 uncultured Bacteroidota bacterium
AGATGCGGTTGCTGTTAAAGCGAAAAAAGGTAAATGTTTTCTTTCTTTTGCGACGCAATAATTTCTTGCGTTGTCGCCTAATCGTAAATATGAAGTTCTAAAATCGTGTCCCCATTCCGAAACGCAGTGTGCTTCGTCAATCACACAGTAACTAAAATAATGCTGGTTTAAATTGCTCGTTTCTAACAATTCTTTTCTAAATGAATTGTCTTGTAATCTTTCGGGTGAGACAAAGGCAAAAATAGTTTGAGCATTTTTTATTTTCTCCAATGCAATTTTCCTTTGTTTTTGATTTAAAGAAGAGTTTATATATACTGCTCCGTCAATACCATTTTTTATTAAACCTTCAAATTGGTCTTTCATTAATGACTTTATAGGATCAATAATGATTGTCATTCCTGGCTGAAGTAATGCAGTTAATTGATAAGTTAAAGATTTACCAGAACCTGTTGGAAGTAGTCCAATTACACTAAGACCTTGAATAGCTCTGTTGATTATCTCTACCTGTCCTGCTCGAAATCCTGTTTTTCTAAAAATATTTTGAACAAATTTTTCTAATGCTTTAACCTGAACCTTATCCTCTCTGAAAACGTTTTTTTGAGTATCTTTTATTCCAAGTGCTTTATATGTTATTAATTTTGTGGTTCGAAAAGAGCGATTGGTTTTAGGCGAATGAGCCGAACGAATTAAAACTTTTGTATCGGCATTAATTGTGTTATTTATTTGAGTTAATCCGCTTCTTTGCAAAACAGAAATATCAATAAATAGATCATATTTCTTATTTCTATCAATAGTATTGGACGAATAAAGATTTGCGTTGGCAAACCTTTTATTGCCTTCAATAAAAATATTGATGTTCGGCATTTTGGCTGTTTCACCTTTTAGCGCAAATAGTGAAGTAATTAATTCTTTAAAATCTTCAATAGCCAAATGGGCACAAGGAATATCTTGCTCAATTATCGCAATGTTCCAATCGGTTGTGTTGAAATTTAGTTTACCCTCAAAAAGTAAGTTGATTATAGTTTTTTGGATTCTTGCAATACCAAAAGGGATAAGACTTAACTCTAATGCAGTTAATCCTTCTGTCTCTAAATAAAGGGGATTATCAAAATTTTCCTTTAGGAATTTGAAAAGCGTTTCGTTTTCAAATTCTTTTATCAAATTAATTTTACTTTCAATACTTTTCCATTCGGTTGTTTTAATTCTTAAAGCTTTAGCCCATTTTGCTTTTTCAGTTGCAATATCACGGTCGTTGTCAATTAGTCGTTGAGTTGGTTCTTCATGTTGGCTTCCGTCAATTTCAATAACCAATCCTCTTTGCTCATTTATTTTATATGGGAATTCTAATGAAAAGTCTAAATGTTGCTCGTTAAACAATTTGATTGTGCCATTAAGATATTTTTCCACTTCATCTTCTGTTGAAGTTGAAAATCTTATGACATTTTCTAATTCTCTTTGCGTTTCAAATAGCTGAACCCACATTTGTGAAGCAAATTTGGGTAATTGTTGATATAAAAAATCTTCTTCAAATGAACTTCCTAAATTCTCCCAAGTAGTGATTTTGTTTTTCGAAATATTATCGCCTTTTAGGTTTGGATCAATAATGTGTAATGCCTGAAATAATTTTTCAATTAATGTTTCTCCTATTTTTAACTCTTGTCGTATTGTTCCAATTTCAAGCAGTTTTTCATCTTGCTCAGTTATATTAAAAGCCTTTAGAATTTTGTTCTCCAACCAAAGAGAAGGTCTTGTCGGTAACCCTCTTGAAATAATGTTGTGAGCAACTGAAAGTGATTGTTCAAAATCGGAATTGTTATTTGGGGTAACGGTCGAATTAACCTCAATGTCAAAATAGGAAAGTTGCGTCAAAAGTCCGTTAACTTCTGTCGGTGTGTATTTTCTTTCTAAAATTTCCTTTACACAATCAAGTATATATCCTGCTTGAAGTTGTGTCACGTAATTATTATAAAAATTTTTAACATTTATTGATGATGTTATTTAGATTTAATATCAAAGCAAAAATAACATTTTACCCCCATATATTTACATACACCTGTTTAGAGATTTACACACCCTCTTCCGCCTTTTCCCCAATAATTCATTTCAGAAGTTTGTATCCTAATCGATACAAGACTTCATGCAACATCACACACATACTGCATTATTTACGACCGTTTCAGG
>CAINVS010000485.1 GCA_903854205.1 uncultured Bacteroidota bacterium
AAATTATTAAAATTATTTTTTTTATAATTTTAACAGCAAATAAAAAGCCGACTCTTTTGGAGCCGGCTTTTTATATTTTTAGCAATCTGCTATATCCTAGTAACGGTAGTACTCAGGTTTGTAAGGACCCTTTTTTTCAACACCAATGTATTCAGCCTGTTTGGTTGAAAGTTCTTCCAATTCAACACCGATTTTTGAAAGGTGCAGACGAGCAACTTCCTCATCCAAATGTTTAGGCAACATATAAACTTCGTTGCTGTATTTGCCTGTATTGCGGTTGTTCCACAATTCAAGCTGAGCCAAAGTTTGGTTGGTGAAAGAGTTTGACATAACGAAAGATGGGTGACCTGTAGCACAGCCTAAGTTTACTAAGCGACCTTCAGCAAGGATGATAATATCTTTGCCATCTACATTGTACATATCAACCTGTGGTTTGATTGTATCTTTTGTATTGCCATAGTTTTTGTTCAACCAAGTCATATCGATTTCGTTGTCGAAGTGACCGATATTACAAACGATGGTTTTGTCTCTCATCATTTTGAAATGCTCACCTGAGATGATATCGCAGTTACCGGTAGCAGTAACGATGATGTCGGCACGTGGAATAGCATTTGACAATTTTTTTACTTCATAACCGTCCATAGCAGCCTGAAGGGCACAGATTGGATCGATTTCGGTAACGATAACGCGGCAGCCTGCACCACGCAGAGAAGCAGCAGTACCTTTTCCAACGTCGCCATAACCTGCAACAACAGCAACTTTACCGGCCATCATGATGTCTGTAGCACGACGGATAGCGTCAACTGCAGATTCTTTACAACCGTATTTGTTGTCGAATTTTGATTTGGTAACAGAGTCGTTAACGTTGATAGCGGGCATTGGCAATGTGCCTTTTTTCACGCGCTCATACAAACGGTGAACACCGGTAGTAGTTTCTTCGGAGATACCGAATACACCGGCAGCCATTTCAGGATATTTGTCCAAAACAACGTTGGTGAGGTCACCGCCGTCATCAAGAATCATGTTCATAGACTGACCTTCAGAGAAAGCATAGAGTGTCTGTTCGATACACCACTCGTACTCTTCTTCTGTCATACCTTTCCATGCAAAAACAGGGATACCGGCAGCAGCAACAGCAGCAGCAGCATGATCCTGAGTAGAGAAGATATTGCAGGAAGACCAGGTTACTTCAGCACCCAGTTCAACAAGCGTTTCAATAAGAACGGCAGTCTGAATGGTCATGTGAAGACATCCGGCAACGCGAGCACCTTTGAGGGGTTTCTCTTTACCGTATTTTTCACGAAGCGCCATCAAACCCGGCATTTCGGCTTCAGCCAATGTAATTTCTTTACGACCCCAATCGGCCAAAGAGATGTCTTTTACTTTGTAATTCAATTTTTTTACTGTCTCCATGTCGAATAATGACTTATAATGAGTGATAAATTTCAGCAAAGTTATGAATTAAAGTATCAATTTCAAAGTTTTACGCTGAAACAGTTGAAACTTGAAAGCTGAAAGTACTTAGATCGGTTTTACAAATAGCCAGTTAAAATTATAAAATATTGATATTCAAAATTATAAAACAAATAATTCCTGTATTCCAATAAAAAAGAAGATTCTGCTTTGGCAGGACAACAGATTTAGTTACTTTCGAACCGTTGTCAAACCAGTAACCAGTTGCCAGTGAAATAGTAGCCAGTAAAATAGTAAACAGTTAACAGTTGCCGGCAATTCGTTATCAAATACTAAGCAGCCAGTACTAAGTACCCTCTACCTTCTACCAAGTACCAACTATTCTAATAATGATACGACTCAAAGATATTCGAAAATCCTACACCATGGGTGCCAACAAACTGGAGGTGCTCAAAGGTATTAATATTCATATTGAAAAGGGGGAATTTGTATCCATCATGGGATCTTCCGGGTCAGGAAAATCTACGCTGCTCAACATTTTGGGTATTTTAGATGAGTATGATTCCGGAGAATATTTGTTGGATGGAGTTTTGATTAAAAATTTGAATCAGACTCAGGCGGCACAATACCGCAACCGCTTCTTGGGCTTTGTTTTTCAACAGTTCAATCTGCTGCCTTTTAAAACAGCTGCAGAAAATGTAGCCCTGCCGCTTTATTATCAGAAAGTGAGTCGCAAAGAGCGGCAAATTAAAGCGATGGAATACCTGGATAAGGTTGGCCTTAAGGCCTGGGCCAATCACCTGCCTTCCGAAATGTCGGGCGGACAACAGCAGCGTGTAGCTATTGCAAGGGCACTAATTTCCAATCCAAAAGTTATTTTGGCCGATGAACCTACCGGTGCCCTCGATTCGCAAACGTCTTTTGAAGTGATGGAACTTTTCAAACAGGTGCATGAGGAAGGAATGACATTAATAATAGTGACGCATGAAAATGAAATTGCGGAACAGACACAGCGGACAATCAGGCTGAAGGATGGAATGATCGTTTAGTCAGATCGTCAGAAGGCAGATTTTCAGAAGGCAGATAACAGCAGGAGATTTTTAAGATGGCTTCAGCCTCTTAAAAATCAGTACCTCTGGAGCCCGATGCTTTAGCTTCGGAGTAATGATTGAGATTGGGTTCTGATAATCTGTCTTCTGATAATCTGACAATCTAAATAACAATCCAGTTTGGAATAAAATTTGCAGATACACTAAAACTTATCAAACCTAACCACATATAACTATGAAAAAAAATATCCTTTTTCTCTTTTTTGCTTTGCTCTCCATTTCAGCCTTTGCACAGGAGAAAGTAGAACTGGCTCTTGGCGGCGAAACTTTCAATTTTAAAGGAATTAAATCCTTTAAACCTACAACAGAACACAGTTCCAAATGCTATTATCTCATCGAAGACGGAAAACTGTTGGGTTATGAAATCAGTTATACTGAAGATGCTGATGCATTTGGTTTTTACAAACAGGAAGTACTCATCAGCGATCTGAATTTAAAATCTTACACTATCTCAGATATGAATTCGGGCAGTACCCTACCCTTCAAAGGCTGGTTACTAAGCATTGAAACAAAAAAATTGAAGGACAAAGTAAAAAAGTCAGTTTATACCTTTGTTGACCCTTCCGAAACAACTGAAAACACGAGCGTTATTTCCATACTTTTCAATAGCAAAGAGGCCGCTCAGGCGCTTTATGATAAATTAAATGCTAACTAAATTTTAGTCTGCACATAAAAAATGACCGCAACATGAAATATGCTGCGGTCTTTTTTTATTTATTAACTATCTCTTTTCACCTTTTTCAACACTGCCCTCGTACAATTCATATTTCAGGAATCTGCATTCCAGTGAGCCGTTATATAAAATAACCCTTTGTGTAGGACGCAGCCCTACTTTTTTGGTAGCCTCCGGATTTGCAGTTAAGACCCAGGCAGTATAGCCCGTATATTTCTGTTTCAGCGTATCTCCAATGCCTTTGTACAAAGCTTCTAGGTCGGCGGGCCTCAAACGCTCGCCATAAGGGGGATTTACAATAATCATACCCGGTGCCTGGGGCACGGGACGATCTCTAAAGTCGGATACGGAAACGCGGACCATATCGTCCACACCTGCATTTACAATATTCTGTCTGGCTTCATTGATAGCTCGGGCATCGATATCGGAACCGATAATCCAATGATCCCATTCGCGTTCGGCCTCCATTAGTTCATTTCTGGCCTGATCGAAAAGTTCTTTGTTGAAGTTTTTCCAATAATGAAAACCAAACATTTTGCGCCTCAGATTGGGAGCCTTATTGGCAGCAATCAAAGCCGCTTCAGTTACAATGGTTCCCGAACCGCACATAAAATCCACAAGTGTAGATTCCCGGTCCCAACCGGACATGAGTACCATGCCTGCGGCCAAAATCTCATTCAGCGGAGCAGCGTGACCGCCGCTGCGGTAACCTCTGCGGTGCAGGGAAGGTCCGCTGCTGTCGATGGAAATAGTGCATTGAATCCCGAAAATATGTACATGAACAATCACATCGGGATTTTCTTTATCAACATTTGGTCGTTCGCCTGTAATCTGACGGAATTGATCGGCGATGGCATCCTTTGTTTTCAATGCCGCATAAAGCGGTGTATTGAAAGATTCATTGTTGTTCACAATGGCCTTCACCGCATAAGTCTGCTCCAGTTTAAACCAGCGCTGCCAATTGATGGCACGTACTATTTTATACAATTCATCGGCATTGCGCACCTTTTCTACAGCAATGGGATATAGAATATGCAATGCAGTACGCAGTGACATATTTGCTTTGTAAAGTGTTAAAGTATCACATTCGAAAGAGACTGCTCTTTTCAAAATCTGAATTTTTTGTGCCCCCAGACCTTTCAGCTCCTCGGAAAGGACTTCCTCCAGTCCCTGAAATGTTTTTGCTATGTAATATTCCATAATAAGTTTAAGTCGGTCTTTTTAACCGATTTTATAATAATGATTCCAATTGTTCTTTCCCCATTCGCCGGGGCAAAACTGCTGTGATTTTAACCTGGAACTGTTATCATCGTTCGTTTTGAAGGCTAAAAGGGGATTATTTCCTAAAAGACATTTGTAATGGCTGCCATATAAATGTTACTCAAAAGAATCTTTTTTTCTATTTTTTAAAATTTTCCTTAGGCCAATAAAACAGAGGGCGCTCAAGATAAAAACTGCAGTGAATTTTAGCCCTACCCTCACCGCTTTCATGAACTGCTCCAAATTTTCTCCATCATCCGATGCGCTTTTTGACTGATTTTTCCAATAAAGATAAGCCGGATTGGGTGCACCGGGACTTCCTCCTTTTCTTTCATATTTCCAATTACGCTCGAAATCTCCATTATCGCTTTCAAAATCGCGGAGCACAAGCACAAGATAGGTTGTATCTTTTGATTTTCCGATTTTATAACCCACGCTGTCAACCGGTTCACCGTCTGGACTGTATAATTCAACTTTATCACTTTTTGCGCCCAGTCCAAAATTCATCCCACTGACCAGATTCATCGGTTTGGGATATACTTTTTTGAATTTTTCCCTTTCGCGACAAAGTACCAGATAACCATTTTTTCGAATAACCGTATTGGGGAAGACATACTGGTTTAGGTCTCCATCCTTAAGTACCCAACCTTTCAGATTTAAATCCTGATCAGAACTATTGTAAAATTCGATCCAGTCACCCGAAAAAGTGTCCCGGCAACTGATTTCATTGATAATAATCCGCTTGGCCATTGGATGTTCTCCTCTGACAAAAACGGCATTTATATTTACAGTGTCCCTTTCAAAACCAATTTCTGTTTTTTTCTGCTGACTGATTTTTTGCCCCTCCTTTTCCCAATGCGAAAAACGAAAACCAAAATAGGGCTGTGCGGACAGATTTACTTTCAATTTCTTGAAATAGAAGCCTGAAAAACTGTCAGTGACAGGAATGACGCTGTTCAGCAGGAGATGCCCGCCGCCATTTATAGCAACATTGAGCCTGACCTCATGTCCGAATTCACCAAATTTTTCCTTGAGGAAGCCTTTCATAAAGGCAGGTCTTTTCAAAGAAAATTCCTTCATCTGCTTGACCCGAAATTCCCAGTCTGCAGGATTAAGCCCCCATCTTTGCCAATGTCGGGCCATTTCAGGTTTGATATAATTGGCCATGCTGTCTATGCGGTCGACCAATCGTTCTGCGGCAAAAGTACTGTTCATGCGGTCGCAGAAGCGGGTGAGGAATCGCTCCCGGAATTCTTTATTTTTCATGAGCATTCTCATGTTGAAAGTACTCCAATCCGGATTGGGCCAATTGACATCGCTTCTTTCTGTCTGCATCTTCAGCGTATTGAAGGTATAACCGCCCTTGCTGTAGTGCCCAAATCCAAAATCGGTATCAAACAGAATCCATCTCCAACGGGCATTGGGCTTCTGTTCGCGCCAAAATTTTATATTTCCGCCTGCATCCTGATTGTCTGAATAGATTTGAATAAC
>CAINVS010000486.1 GCA_903854205.1 uncultured Bacteroidota bacterium
AGATATCGCTATTTTATTTAATTTTTTTAATCTATCCTGTTGTATTAAACCCTCATTTATGAGCAATGCATTAATGTTTTCCAAATTAGAAAGGCTATATCTTTATGGGCATAGGTTCCGCCATATTTGCCTTTTTTAACAATAATCCCAACTGCATTGGTTTTTTCTATCCATTCCGAGACACTTAATACAAAACTGGGTAACCCTGCCTGACTTTTAAAGTGGTCAAATTCGACCACTTTAAAATCTTGGTTATTTATCTGTTCCCAAGTCCCTAAAAACTCAAGTGAAAATCTGTTCCTTAACCAGTTTTTTATTATGTCAGCAGCCCTACTTGCACTATCTTTGGCATTAGCCATATCTGTCAACGAGATATAATCTTCTCCATTCAAATTGATTACTGAAATCTCGTTTTCATTTACTCTTATTTTGGACATACAATTAACAATTAACTAAACTTTTGAAAAATCACACAGCTATTCACATCTCCAAATCCAAAACTGGCTTTTGCCATGATATTTAATTCCGGATGAACAACAGTTCTCATCGGTATTTTAGTAGCGTCTATTAAATTGGCAATCTCAGGGTGCAGGTCTTCGCAATTAACAGAAGGGTGCAAAAATCCATGATAAAGCTGCAAAACTGTGGCAACCGACTCTATAGAACCAGCAGCTGAAAGGCAATGCCCAATCAACGACTTCAGAGAGTTGATGAATGGAAAATCCAATCCGCTCCTATCCAATGCTATAGTCCAAGCAGCAATTTCACCGGGATCTCCCATAGTTGAGGTAAGATGTCCCGATATAGCATCAATCTGATGGGCATTTATACCTGCATTTCGCAGTGCCCCTCTAATACAATTTTCTATTCCTTTTACATTTGGCGCAGTCATGGAACCGCCATTTCTCTGACCGCCGGAATTGATAAATCCGCCAATAATTTCTGCATAAATTGTTGCTCCGCGCTCCAATGCAGATTCCAAAGTCTCCAAAACCATTGCTCCTGCACCGCTGCCAGGTACAAAACCTGCAGCAGTAGCACTCATTGGTCTCGAAGCAGCCTGCGGATTTTCGTTATTTCTACGGGTAATCACCCTCATGGAATCAAAACCGGCCCAAATATAGGGTCCTGAACTGTTGCAGCTGCCAACCAGCATACGCTTTGCTTTGCCGTAAGCAATACGTTCATAACCCATCAGAATTGCCTCCGTACCGGTACTGCAGGCCGACGAA
The DNA here is from genome assembly GCA_903854205.1 of uncultured Bacteroidota bacterium. Classification (GTDB taxonomy): domain Bacteria; phylum Bacteroidota; class Bacteroidia; order Chitinophagales; family Saprospiraceae; genus Saprospira. The sequence continues at coordinate 1,233 of CAINVS010000486.1, forward strand.
TTGGAAGAAACCTGATTCCCTAATCCAAGCATACCGCCCAAATAAGCACTGATTGCACTTTCCATAGTCTGCTGCACCAGTGAAGAGCCAATTTTTTTGACATTCCCGTCATCTACTTTGTAGATACCGTCACGAACAACTTCAATACCGCAATGACCTCCACCGAAGACGCAGCCGCTATCCCAGTCTGTTTCTGCCTCTTTTTCAACGATCGGGAGACCGGAATTTCTCCAAGCCTCCATGCCGGCCAATGCGCCATAAAGCAGTCCGCTGCCCTGCATGATTTTCAACTGCAATTCTGTAAAATACTGACTCAATATTTCATCTGTCAAGGGTGGAATCCCTCCGACCCTGCAGCCAAAATTTAGCCTTTCCAACTCGTCAATATATCTGATTCCGGAACTGCCATTTTCCAAAGCGGCTGTAAAATCGGAAATTCCAACTGCATTTGGGGCAACAACACCCATTCCTGTTATGACAACTCTTTTCATCAAGTATTTATTATTGACTATCAATAATTTGAGTATTAAATAAATATCTCAAAACTGAGGATAATACTTATTATTTAATTAACATTCCGCTCATTTCGCCTTTGGCGATTAACGCTTCATTTTCATTCAGCATTTCTACCATGCACTTGAGCTTTCCTAAGCGAAAATAACTTTTTTTTGATATAACCCTTACTTTTTGTCCTGCTAAAACAATTTTATAAAACTCAACATTACTGGAGGTGAAACCAAATTTTGGCACAGCAGCTGATTTTTCCTGCATCAGATGGATTCCAAAACAGACCAATCCGATCTGCGCCATGGTTTCAATGAGTATAACACCCGGAGTGATGGGGTTTCCGGGAAAATGGTCCCTATAAAATTCAGCCTCGGGATTATAGGTATAAACGCCTTCAATGCCGTTATCATCGACACTTAAAATCTCATCTACAAAAAGAAAGGATGGGCCGTAGGGAAGTTTTGATAAAATTTCCTGACTTGTCATTTGAATTAAATTAAAAAAGGGATATCAGAGGATATCCCTTATGTATTTGAATTAATAAGTAAATTTCTAAATTTAACTCTGGGTTTAACACAAAATCAAGAGATGACAAAGTTATAGAATTGATTCGTTAACTTTAAAGTAATTGACAGTTTAAAAGGGACTCAGCCCAAACTCATCTCTTTGGCTGCGCCTGAAAAGAGGGGCTTTTCAAGAGTCTCGTCATTTGTGACGAGAGGGAATGAGTTATTTAAAACTCATAAGCATATTGAAGAATATTGGCACCCATTCTCAAAGATTCCTGGCGTTTTTCTTCAGGATCATTGTGAACATCCTGATCTTCCCAACCGTCACCAAGGTCAGTTTCATAACTGTAATAACAGATTACACGGCCTTCCCATATGAGTCCGAAACCCTGTGCTGGCTTGTCATCATGTTTGTGAATTTTTGGCAGACCGGTCTTAAATTCAAAGGCTGTATGGTAAATATCATGTGTAAAAGGCAGTTCAACAAATTCCAATTCCGGAAAAACCAATTTCATCGCAGGACGGACAAAAGGATCCATTCCGTAGTTGTCATCGATATGAAGAAATCCGCCGGATTGCAGATAAAGTCTGAGGTTTTCAGCTTCAGACGGAGAAAAAACGACGTTCCCGTGACCTGTCATGTGAATAAAGGAATAATCGAATATTTCTACACTTCCAACATCAACAGTGGCATTTTCTGCATCGAAATTGGTTTTGAGCTTTTCATTGCAAAACTTGGCCAAATTGGGCAATGCAGTCGGATTGGCATACCAGTCACCGCCGCCGCCATACTTGAGCAGTGCCAATTTTAACGGTGGTTTCTGCTCGCCATCAGTATGAAAACTGCCAAAAAACAGAACCGAAAGCAGGAAAAAAGGAATTAAAAGGTACTTCATGTCTGCTGGGTTTGATCTGTATGATTATTTAGGTCCAAAAACCATTTTATACTTGGGGCTAATATCTCCTTTTCTAATTTTTTCCATCTTTTTTTTCAAGAGCTGTTTTTTCAGCGCTGTAAGATGATCCGTAAACAGAATACCCTCTATATGATCATATTCATGCTGGATAACACGGGCATTCATACCGTCGAAAACCTCATCGTGAAAATTAAAATTTTCATCATAAAACTGAATGCGCAGCTGCGGCTGACGGGTAACTTTACCCCGGATTTCAGGAATACTCAAACAGCCTTCTTCATAAGCCCAGGGTGTGCCGGCTTCCTGTACTTTTACAGGATTAATGAGCACACGTTTGATTCCGATAAAATTATCTTTTTCATCCTCATCATCATTCAATTGTTCTGTATCTACAACAAAAACGCGTATGGCTTTGCCTACCTGTGGTGCAGCCAGACCGATACCGTATGTGTGATACATGGTCTCCCACATATCGGCTATAAATGATGCTAATTCAGGATTATCTTTGGTGACTTCCTCACATTTTTTTCTTAAAATGGGATGTCCGTATGCGTAAACAGATAGTTTCATTATAAAGCGCTGTCAAATATTAGTAAGTGAGAGGATACAATAATGTTATATTTTGTAGCGTAAAATTACTAAAAAGATTTTTTTAATACCCTAATTAAAACCTAAAAATTCCTGAAGTATAATAGTAGCACTAATTTTATCAATCAGAGCCTTGTCCTGTCTTTTCTTTTTACTTTTTACTGAAAAACGAATCGCTTCTGTAGCCTGCTGTGATGTAAAACGTTCGTCCTGCCTCATCAGTTTTATTTTGGGGAACTTTTTGGCAAATTCTTCCATGAATTTTTGAATAGGTATTTCAAGGGGCGTTGCTGTTCCATCTTTATGTGTCGGCTCTCCAATGACCAGGCATTCCACTTCCTCAGTTTTAAGATAATCCTCAAAAAAAGTCATTAACTCTTTGGTTTCAACGGTTGTGAGCGGAGCGGCAATAATCTGAAGCGGGTCTGTAGTTGCCAGTCCGCATCGTTTCTGCCCATAGTCCAAAGCCATTATCCTTGCCATAAAATAAGTATTTATAGCAAATATAATCATTATCAGTTGGAAAATCAACCCAAAAGCCTATTATCTGTTATTTTTGCTTTCATCAAAACTCACAGTTCTTTTTTAATAAAAAAAGGCTTGCAATCCGTAAACTGCAAACCTTCTAATCACCAAAAATCAATCAAATTCTAAAAAAACTACAAATTGCTTAACATTAGAAAAGCAATTCATTAAAATTACAGCACAAAATTAGGATTAATGTGTTAAAAACAAAACCAGATTGACTTAAAAAGTTACATTTTTGATATTATTTTTCAAAAAATTCATGCTCTACCCTATCAAAAGTTTAATCCCGGCGCTGATATGTTGCATTGCAGCAGGCCTATATTCGGCATATCTATTTGATTTTCTGCATCAACAGACAGATACAGACAGTTATTTGAATGCGATGAATATTTTATTGGGAGAGCCTGCCGGTCCAGATAAACTGCATCGATTGGTAAAACCTTTGGCTATTATTTTTCCTGTTATAATGAATAAACTTTTTGGACTTTCAACTGAAACGGGACTCTATTTACAGCAGTGGATGGCTTACCTCACCGCTTCCATGTTGTTCTACCTTATCCTGGAGCGAATTTTCAGAAACGGCAGAGTCGCCCTGATGGGGCTTATTATGTTATTGGGCTGTCAGCCTTTTGCTGTTTACGGACTATCCCTTATGACAGATGGAGCTGCCTGGGCGCTGCAATTAGCTGCTATTTATTATTACCTGCTCATAAAATCCAATGAAAATCAAAACTTTATTCCAAAATATCTAATTTTGGGTTCAATTCTTGGACTTGGATTTTTCATAAAAGAAACGATCTTTTTGGCCGGCCTTTTTATTTTCTTTGATATTTTATTGAGAAAGTCAAATTTGGCCTCCAAAGTATTGAATTACATTCAAATAGGATTCACTTTTTTGGCAATTGTACTCATAGGCAGTCTGCTCACTCAGTATCTTTACAATACATCCATACTCAATTGGTGGCAGTTTGCTCATTCAGACAGTACTGTATCGGGAATTGATATAACTGCTTATATACAGCAAATTTTCAGAACAATGGATTTGTTTTGGATAGCGGCTTTGGGCGGCATTATCATTTCAATAGGCGATTTGGTCAGGGTAACAATAAAAAAAGAATTGTTGGCCCTGCTGCTCACCGGAATTATAGGATTTCTGATTTTTCCTTTTCTTTGGGATTATCGCAGCGATCGAATCCTTTTTATGATTGCGCTGAATCTGATTCCTTCTGCGGCATTTTTCCTGACCGGACTTGGTTTTTGGGGTTTTGTTCCTGCCGTCGCCGGGGCAATTATGAACCTTTACATGACTTACAGAATCTATCGTTTTGAAGAACCGGGCTGGATTGTTTTTATGTCAATCTGTTTTATCTGTCTGCTATTTTTGACTTTGGCAATGAACAGATTTAAATTTCAAGCTCCTTAATCGGGTCCCAAAAGTGTTGCTCAAAATTCACGATCTGATCATTTTTTACAGAAATACCTTCAGCTTCCAACAGTTTTTGCATGTTGTCATCCCCAAAATTAAGCTTGCCGCTCAGATTGCCTTTTCGGTTCACTACTCTATGGGCCGGTAAATCGATTGGGCATTTGTTGAGGGCATAGCCTACCTGTCTGGCTGCGCCAAATTTTCCAAGCGCTTCAGCGATAACACCATAACTGCAGACTTTTCCTTTTGGAATGAGCCGTACCAGTGCATAAACCTGCTCGTAAAATTCGTTTGCCATATTTTCAGATTGTTAATTGCGTTTTGGAATCAATTCCGATGAACAAAATTTTAATTCCGGGGCGAGATGTTGCGCTTCTCCGAAG
>CAINVS010000487.1 GCA_903854205.1 uncultured Bacteroidota bacterium
ACCACTTTTTGAAGTAGTAATTATTGAGGATGCTCATAATTTGGATGTAAAATTAGGCCGCAGATTATCAAAATTAGGTGCCCAAAGAATTGTTTTGGGTAGAGAAAATGCCACTGGTTCTTACCTTGAATCAGTTTCAGGAACCGGATTTTCGAAATTACACCAATTTAAAACTATCTACAGCAAAGATGGGCTTATTAATAAAATGGCTTTGCCTGTCAGTACAAACAGCAGGAAGGAATTTAGAACGGAGCTTTATGCTTATCTGAAGGATTACCTAAGTTCAGAAAGACTTGAATTGGCCCCGATTTTGGACGAAGACCTGGAAATTGATATCCTGATAAAACCTTTGAATGAAAGTAATGCTCGCATTGCACTTATCGCCGATGGCTGGCTGAAACAGGTTGGCAAATACGAAGTGGAAAGGGCTATGCATAAATCGAAAAAACTAAAGGCACTTGGCTATTTAGTCTATCCGATCTGGTCATTAAACTGGTGGCGAAACACCGAAACCGCAGCAGAAGAACTGGTGACCTTTGTATTAAATTGGGATAAAAACCAAAAATAAATTCGATTGTATAAAAAGTATAAATTAATAACAAACCTTTTTTTTAATAAAATTATGAAAAAGTTACTCCTCCCCTTTACCTTTTTTCTTTTACCTTTTTTTGCAAAAGCACAAACAGATGCATTTCAATTTTTAGAATCCCTCAATAAAGAATTTAGTTACCTACAGGAACTTCAGGTAGATTACATTTCAAATCTGGTTCACCGCGGAACCGATCTGAAGGAGAAAAACGCTGAATTACAGTCAGCTGTTGCCTCTGCTATTAAAACCATTGAAGCTTTACCTACACCGACAAATGATAAAGGCCTGAAAAAATCATCCCTTGAAACATTCAAAGGTATGGACGATATGACGCAAAAAAATCACAATGAAGCTGTACTCAAAAAGGCAGGATGTACAGGCTGTTTTGCTGCCGCAGAAGTTGAATATAATGAGATGAAAGCTGCTTCAGACGAAGTGAGCAAATCATTCAGCAAAATGCAAAAGAAAATCGAAGTCTTTGCCAAAGAAAATGAAATAAAACTGGTGGACAGTAAAAATGAATTTGATATCATTATCGGTAAAGTAAACAGAATCAACGATTATTTACAACTAATTGATCTTTGTGTTATGCAGGCCTATTATGCCGGAGAAGATGTTGTAAAGAAATTCAATGAAAAAAATCAGAAAGCAGCGGCAACGGCCATTAAAAAGTTGGAGAAGGAACTGGGCGAAGCAGGCAAACGGTTGAAAGGTATAAGTGGCATTCAGGAAGATGCCATCTGTCTTAAAAAAGCAGAACTGCTCCTGGCCTTTTACAAACAAATGGCAGAAGAAATTTATCCTGATATGCTCTCTGCCTTCGATAAAAAGGGAGAATTTACTGAAGCCGGCGCTAATATTTTTAATAAAAATATTGATAAAATCAACAGACAACTGCCTCCAAAAAGAGCAGCTTACGATCAGTCTAAGGCAGAGCTGCTCATGAAAAATGTACCTAAACCATCCAAAACTTTTAAGGGATAAAATAATGTAGATTAAGAGATAAAACGATTTTGAGATGTTCTCTTTTAACTTTTAAACTGAAAGTTATATACATCCCATCTTTTACCTTTATTCTTTTATCTTTATAGCACACTCTAGTCAATGGGGCTAGATCGGTTCAAATTTTATCTTTTATCTTTATAGAGCTCTCTCGTCTTAGGGATTAGATTGGTTCATCTTTACAGAACTCTCTCGTCTTAGTGACGAGATCGGTTCAAACTTTATCTTTTATCTTTTATCTTTTATCTTTCATGGTTGATTACAAAACACTTCCTGCCACCACACGTGTGTGGATTTATCAGAGCAACAAAAACTTAGCTGATGATATTGCAGCTGCCATAAGTTTACAGATTGACAATTTTGTCGGCCAATGGACTGCCCATAACAATGCCTTACGCGCTTGGGGACAGTTAATGCACAATCGTTTTATTGTATTAATGGTGGATGAAAGTCAGGCCGGTGCAAGCGGCTGTTCTATCGACAAATCGGTGGCGTTTGTAAAAGCTGTGGAACAGGCCACAGGAGCAGAATTCTTTGACCGTTTTAATTTTGCCTACAAGTTGGGAAGCGAACTTAAATCAGCCTCACGAGACATTTTTGAAGCCCTTTACAAAAAAGGAGAAATTAACGACAGCACCATTGTTTTTAATAATCTGGTACAAACCAAAGCAGAATTTGAGGAAAAATGGCAAATTCCGCTGAGCGAAAGCTGGCATAAAAATTTTGTTTAAACCAGTAATTTAGTCGATAGTAGAAGGTACTTAGTACACCCTACTCATTTTTACAGACCTATTCTCAATCTTCAAATCTTCAAATCGCTGCGCGGAGCTCACTTCGTTCGGTTCCACAAATTTTCAAATTTAATATATGGCCTTAACCGAATCAAATATGCTGCCTTTAGGCACAAAAGCACCTGATTTTACACTTCAAGACACAGTGACAAATGAATTATTGAGTTTGGATGATCTAAAATCGGAAAAGGCTACAGTAATTATGTTTATTTGTAATCATTGCCCTTATGTGATTCATATAAACTCTGAAATTGTAAAAATAGCCAACGAATACATTGAAAAAAGAGTAAGTTTTATGGCTATAAGTTCCAATGATGCTGATCGTTATCCAGATGACGCTCCTGATAAAATGAGCGAAGTTGCTGAACAGGAGTCCTATCCTTTTCCTTACCTTTACGATCCGACACAACAGGTAGCGAAGGCTTATGATGCTGCATGTACACCCGATTTCTATGTATTCGACGCACATTTAAAATTGGTCTATCGCGGACGATTAGACAATTCAAGACCCAAGTCAGAACAACCGCTTACCGGAGCGGATCTCAGAGCAGCACTCGATGCTGTACTCAACGGTAATACGGTTGCCGAAAAACAATATCCGAGTATTGGATGTAATATCAAATGGAAGGTAAATTTATAATCAACATTATGTGTAAAGATAAGCACAATACCCTGCTATGGGAAATTAAGGGCGACAACATTAAGTCGCCCTCTTATATTTTTGGAACTATGCACGTACAGGACGAAAGAGCATTTAATAAAATTGCATTTATCGAAGATTGCATTTTGAAGTCAGAAGCCTTTGCTGCTGAGTTTGACCTGGACATACAAAATCCCAAAGCCTTTGAATCAATCGCCATGTTTCCAAAAGGCGAAAAACTGTCAGATTATCTGACACCCAAAATTTATGAAAAATTGGCCAAACTGTTTTATAAAGAAACAGGGATGAAACTGAGTCAATTTGAGCATCACAAACCTGTAATGATCATCAATTTACTCAGCAGTGCACAATTCAAAGAAGATAATTTTGTCTCTTTGGATCAGCATCTCTATAATTTCGCAAAAAATGGAGATAAAACAATGCTCGGTATCGAGTCTTTTGAAAGCCAACTCGAGGTTATGCGCAAAATGTCGTTGAGGGAACAAATAAAGAGCCTGAAAGATATGGCTACTCATTTCGAACGTTTCAGACGAAGTATAAAAAAAACGGCAGCGTTATATTTGGAAGCCGATCTCATGAAAATTCTCAAAAAAGTAAAACAGACAGCAGGTGGCATGCGCAGTATGCTGCTCTATGACAGAAACATAATTATGGCAGAACGAATCATCAAGCTTTCAGCAGATCAGAGCCTTTTTACGGCAATAGGTGCAGGGCATCTGGCCGGAAAAAAAGGTGTGCTCCGGCTTTTAAAAAAGGCCGGATTGAAAGTGGTTCCAATCAATTATTAACGAATTTTTGACTTCCTGAAATTTTCTATCTGATCCTGACAATAAAGCTTTATTTCCGAAAGCAAAGGTTTGGTATAGATTTGTTTACCTCCCTTAAAAATAGGACAAAGTAAATTGTCATTCAAACTGTCGTCAAAATCTGTCTTTAAAACAGGATATACTCCCAGAGCAGAATGCTCAAAAAGTTTTGTTGAATTAAAACTGACAGCCCATAAATCGACCCTAGCTCCCCCCTCCTTTTCTTCTGCGATTTGATATTCATCCGGATTGTCGCCGGCGCCGGCTATAATCATAGTCTTTTGCAAAGCTATATTATCCAGTAATTTCCTGGCTTCCCTGCTCAAATTGGCTATCTCGGTCCCTTCCAGACAGATTCCCTTCATTTCAAAACCTTTTTCCCTAAGTTTTACTCCGATACGTATTGCATTATTAACTGAATCCATACTGTCCACATAAAGAATACAATGATTGGGCATAGCTGCCGCGTAAGCCTCAAATGCAGCTTCATCAGTAGAAAAACCTTTAATCCATCGGACACTCATCATGTCACTAAGCGGTATTCCATGGATTTTTCCTGCCTGCAGATTAGCTGTATAGCTGAATCCACCAATATATGCTGCCCTGCTCGCTGCTAAGGCCGCCTCAAAAGAAGGCAAAAAGCTGGATGAAATATCCATCACTTTATCTGTTCCCGCAGCTGCTTTTATTCTTGTTGCTTTCGATGCAATCAATGTCTGAAAATTCATAATATTCAACACAATAGACTCCAATAGCTGCACTTGTATTATCGGACCTTTAATGCGCAATAGCGGCATCTGATCAAATACCAAAGTTCCTTCAGGAATGGCATCTACATCGCACTCGAATTCCAGACGCTGAAGATAATTAAGAAAGCTTTCGTTGAAAATAGCTTTGCCGTCAGTTCCTATTAGTGTTGCCAGGAAATGTACATCATCGGTACTGAATCCAAAATTATTAAAATGCTCCACAAGGTCCTGTAAACCACAGACAATTGCATAATCTCCACCAAAGGGCAGATCCTTTAAAAAGCAATAAAAAACGCCCTCTTCCCTATATTTACCGCTTTTCCAATATCCGTAAGCAGTTGTCAATTTATATAAATCGGTCAAAAGCCCTAAACTTGTACTGTATCTTTGTTGTAAAGTGTTCATAATTTTGTATTTTTGCAGATTCGTTCGAAGGGCTAAGATAAAGACTTTGGTCCGATTTCAAAACGAAAGCGGTATTCAATCAAATTTACGAATTTCAAAAAACAATCCGCTTAGGATGTTTGAAATCACAGCAAAGCTCATGTCAAAATCTCAACCTTACGAAATAGTCTTTGAAGACGATACCATAGTCGTGGTAAACAAAGCCGCACAGATCCTGTCAATTCCCGATCGACACCGACCCGAACTGCCCAATATTTACAATCTGCTTCAGGCAAAATACGGTGAAATTTATGTAGTACACCGAATAGACAAGGACACAAGCGGTCTGCTTATCTTTGCCCGTACAGCAGAGGCACACAAAAACCTGAGTGAACAGTTTGAAGGCCGCAGTACTACAAAAATTTACCGCGCCATTGTGAGCGGTTGTCCTTTTCCTGAAGAAGGCAGAATTGAGGCCGCAATAGGTCATCATCCTACTCAACTGGGCCTGATGTGTATTGTTTCCAAAGGGAAAGAATCGATCACGGATTATAAAGTTATTGAAAAATTTAAAAATTACAGCCTTTTGGAATGTACCATCCTGACCGGCCGTACGCATCAGATTCGTGTTCACCTGAAACATATAGGATGTCCTTTGGTTGTTGACCATCATTATGGCGGTAAAGATTCTCTTATGCTTTCTGAATTTAAAAAACGTAAATTCAACTTAGGCAAATGGGAGGAAGAAATTCCTATGCTTGCCCGAGTACCACTCCATGCCTTCAGCCTTAGCATAAAACACCCTGTCAGCGGAGAAGAGATTACATTTACTGCGGAAATGCCTAAAGATATGCGCGCAGTTTTGACACAAATGTCTAAATGGAATGCGATTAAATAAGATGAATTTTGATTTTCATTTTATTTACTGATAGTTTTTAAATCATACCTTCTTTACTCCGCATTCACCACCTTTTAACTTTGATATTTTATCTCATTTAACATATGGCCACATTAGAAAAATATTTAAATCAATCTCCAGCCGGTCAACTGCTAATAGAAATATGCCTTTTCCTGCAGGATAGGACTTCTACTACAGAATTGGCAGCTATCGGACACATGTCGCTTGATGCAGAGATAAGAAACCTTAGTGCTGTTTTCAGCACAGCTGACATTAATAGCTGTGCTATCGACCGATTTTTAGTTTACCGATACGCTGCAATAGAATCTCTGGACTTCAATAAAGAGGAAATTTTCTTTCACGCCTTAAAAAAGCAATATTTTAAAAGTCTATGTTTTGGATTTTACAAATATGCGAAAGAACGAAAAATGAACTATTCATGGGCATGGACAGAACATTTCCAGGTAATGGGAAATCTGATGAAACTCTATGTTTTCGACGAGGACTTTATAAACAGCAGCGAATTATTAAAAAGTTATTTCGAAAGAGTAAAATTAGATGAAAGATGGATGCTGTCAGATAAAATACTGGGTAAACTCTATCTGAAAGGTCTTGATATAGAAAAATTCCAACGAATTCCTTTTATGAAAATCAGGATGGAACTGTTGGAAGAAGCTTTTAACTTTTTCTATTATCAGATGAAGGTGCCAAGTACTTTTACCGATTTCCTTATCGACAGGATGCATCAAGTAAGGAGTCCGGGTACATTGCAAAGGCTTACGCATACGCTCATGTTTAAAAACGACATTGAGGGTTTAAACAAGATGGTACAAAATGCCCCCAATCATTATGTATTATCATTGGCACAGGCGCATCTTCATTTCATGAAGGGTGAATTTGATGAAGCTCTGAGTGAATTTGAAATAAATCAACAATTATTAAAAAAAATAGAAGGTCAGAAAAGAATACCTTTTTCCACCTCATACTGCCTGCAGGGTCTCTGTCTGCTGTATAAAAAAGCTGACACTGCAACCTGGGATAACTATTGGAAAGCACTTTATAAAGATGGTATGACCTCCAGTTTTCTTGGTGTAAGTTTGGGTATTTTGAGCAATAATGCCAAAATGGAACTGGTAAACGAATGGAGCAAAACTTCGGATGATTATATTATGAAAAACAGTGCTTTGTTTAGTATAGTTTTTCTGGGATATACCTCATTTTGGTTGGGCAGACCTGCTTTGGCAAGACAATTTTTCAGTAATGTAAACATTGCCGAAATTCGACGCAATTACCCTTGGGTTAACACGGAATTAAATGTACTTGCGCACCTGCTTGCAGGGCAGGAAGATTATGATGAAGACAATGCTGTCCTTTTAAAAATTCACGCACCAAAACCAGAATGGGAAACACTGCTTGAACACATGGATAAAATCATGGGTGACTACGGCAGTCATGGCTCTGAAGTAAAAGAAGAACGGGTCTTTTGGCGATTTTCTCCCGAAAAATTAGAACTAGATGCCATTATACAAAAACAAAATAGCAAAACAGGTACCTGGAGTAAGGGGCGTGTAGTGACATGGTCTAAAATGGAAGATCCTGAAATTCAGAAACAACTGACTGATCAGGATAAAGATATAGTCCGTTGTTATTTAAAAATTATTAACTCGACAGACTATCGTTACTATGTAAAAAAAGATCCGGAATTGGCTGCCGATTTATTGGAAAAACTGATCGGACATCCCTACTTATACCTTATGGGCAGCAGCGATACACCTATGCAGATCAGCCGTGCCAAATTGGAACTTCGCCTGCTTCGTTCCGAAAAAGGCTATCAGTTTGAAAATCCTTACAAAGATTCAACTGTTTCTTATACTTATATTTTCAAAAGGGAAACGGCCACCCGATATTCCTATATCCGTTTGAATAAAGAGCAGCAACAGATGATGATGCTTTTGGACAAAAAGAAAATTACAGTACCCAATAGGGCTGAAGAACAACTGAAACATACTATTAAAAAATTAGTATCGATCATGCCCGTACACAGTGATTTGGAAATTGAGGACAGTAATATTCCGGAACACCATAATGATCAACGAATTTATGTGCATATAGTTCCTATGGGAGAATTATTTCAGGTAGAGCTTTTTGTGAAACCTTTTGGAGAAGCACCTCCTTATTTCTCGCCGGGTAGCGGTCACGAGCGAATTCTGTCTGATTTAAATGGGCAGACGGTGTTCGTACAGCGTGACCTCAAAAAGGAAAAAGAATCGGCAGAAATGCTGATAGCCAGTTCTGAAATGTTGAACATGGACAATGTTGACTCCGGCATCTGGACCCTCGACAGTATCGAACAATGTTTGATGCTGCTTAGTGAACTGAATGAATTGCGCAAAGAAGACAAAATTGTGTTGGAATGGCCTCAGGGTGAAAAACTTAGGATTTCGGGCTATGCAAGCTTTGACAGCCTTTTTATGAAGGTGCGCAGTTCAGGAAACTGGTTTGAAATAGAAGGAGAATTGAGGGTAAATGACGAAACCCTTTTGGACATGCAGTTATTGCTTGAAAGAAGCCGCGACTCAAAAAATCGTTTCCTGGCTCTTGATGATGGCTCCTTCCTGGCGCTGACCGAACAGCTTTACAATCGCTTGAAAGAGATGGACAGCTGGACCCAAAAGCTTAAAAACAAACTTATGGTTTCCCAATTTGCAGGTGCAGCTATCAGTGAACTTTCTGAAGACATCAACATCGTTGGAGATCAGGGTTGGAATAGCTTTATCAAACGTATGGATGAAGCAAAGGACAAAGATTTTGAACTGCCGACGACCCTGCAGGCCACGCTCCGCCCCTATCAGCAGGACGGTTATCTCTGGCTTTGCCGCATGTCGTGGTGGGGAGCAGGTGCCTGCTTGGCCGATGATATGGGACTCGGCAAAACGGTTCAGACTATCGCATTGCTGATACACCGTGCTTCTGAGGGACCCGCTCTCGTTGTTGCTCCTGCATCGGTCTGCGCCAATTGGATCAGTGAGCTGGAGCGCTTTGCACCTAGTCTTAGCGCGGTAAATCTTTCCCAGTCACAGGACAGAATTCAAAGCATCGAACAAATAACAAAAGGTCAGGTTCTGGTAACCACTTACGGGCTACTGCATCAGGCAAGTGAGGCGCTTTGTGCCAAAAAATTCGGTACAATTGTATTGGATGAAGCACAATCCATCAAAAACCGATTTACCAAACGTTCTCAGGCAGCAATGGACCTGCAGGGTGATTTCAAAGTCATCACGACAGGAACACCTATGGAAAATCACCTCGGCGAGCTTTGGAATCTGTTTCATTTTATCAATCCGGGCCTTTTGGGAACGGCACAGCAGTTTCAGGAACGCTTTGCCCTGCCAATCGAAAAATGGGGAGATAAAGAAAAGAGAGAACAGCTGCAGAAACTGATAAAACCTTTTATCCTGCGTCGTTTGAAAAAAGAAGTACTGAAAGATTTACCGGATAAAACAGAGATTACGCTGACAATAGAACGTTCTGATGCAGAGACTGCTTTTTATGAGGCTTTGCGCCGTAAAGCACTGGAAGCCATTCAGGGCGGTAAATTTGAAAATGAAGGTGCCAAACAAATGCAGGTTTTGGCCGAGCTGATGCGCCTTCGCCGTTGCTGTTGTCATCCTTCGCTCATCAAGGGCGGAGATAAGATTCCTTCAGCAAAATTGGATGCACTGAGCGATCTGATAGACGAATTACTGGAAAATGGCCACAAAGCTCTTATTTTCAGTCAATTTGTCGATTATCTTCGTATAATTGAGAAAATGATTCAGAAAAAGGGCATCAGCTATCAGTATCTCGATGGCAGTACGCCTTTGAAAAAGCGCAAAATTGCCGTAGATGCTTTTCAGGATGGCGATGGTGATTTATTCCTGATCAGTCTGAAAGCAGGCGGAACTGGACTAAACCTAACTGCCGCAGATTACGTTATTCATGTAGATCCCTGGTGGAATCCGGCAGTGGAAGATCAGGCTAGTGACAGGGCTCACCGCATCGGGCAGCTGAATCCTGTGACTGTTTACCGACTTGTTGCTGAAGGCAGTATTGAAGAAAAAATTGTCAGGCTGCATGCTACCAAACGGGAAATGGCGGAAGCTCTTTTGCAGGATACAGACGGTAAAGCACGCATGAATGCTGCAGATTTATTGGATTTATTGAAAGAAGGGTTTTGATAGGAATAACTGACTCACCCCAAACCCCTCTCTTTGCGA
>CAINVS010000488.1 GCA_903854205.1 uncultured Bacteroidota bacterium
AAAGCTTTGTCAAAGCTTGAGTATTTGATACAACCATATTCAAATTAAATAAAAACATGGATTATCAACCCCGCGACATAGAGCAAAAGTGGCAAAAATTTTGGGAAAAGAACGAGATTTACAAAGTAAAGAATGACCCGAGCAAGCCTAAATACTATGTGCTTGACATGTTTCCCTATCCATCCGGTGCCGGTTTGCATGTCGGACACCCGCTTGGTTATATAGCTTCCGATATCTTTTCACGCTATAAAAGATTGAGCGGTTTCAATGTGCTGCATCCTATGGGATATGATTCATTCGGTCTTCCCGCAGAACAATATGCCATTCAAACAGGTGTTCATCCTGCCGATTCTACTGCTGAAAATATGCAGCGATACAGAGAACAGCTTAACAAATTGGGCTTCTCCTTCGACTGGAGTCGCGAGGTAAATACTTCAAATCCTGATTATTACAAATGGACACAGCAGATTTTTATATGGCTGTTTGAATCTTATTATGATAAAACCTTAGACAAAGCTGCACCAATCTCAAATCTGATTGCTGCTTTTGAAAAAGGCGGCTCAGCTGCTGTGAATGCCGTAAACAGTAACGAGGGCAGTTTTAGCGCAGAAGATTGGAAAAATTTCAGCGCCAAAGAAAAGGATGATACCCTCATGAGTTATCGCCTGGCCTACCGAAAAGTGGGTTATGTAAACTGGTGTGAAGAATTGGGTACCGTTCTGGCCAATGATGAAGTGAAAGACGGACGTTCAGAACGCGGCGGTTATCCGGTTGTTCAAAAACCAATGATGCAGTGGGCCTTGCGTATAACGGCTTATGCACAAAGACTGTTGGATGATTTGGAATCTGTCGATTTTTCAGAGGCACTGAAAGTTCAGCAACGCAACTGGATTGGTCGTTCTGAGGGTGCTCAGCTCTTTTTCCAATTGGAGGGACATGATTCGGCATTGGAAATATTTACTACTCGCCCCGATACAATATTTGGAGCGACTTTCATGGTATTGGCACCCGAACATGAGCTCGTAGAGGTTTTGACTACTGCCGATCAGAAAAAATCTGTCTCAGAATATCTCCACTATGTGGAAAGCCGGTCAGAACGCGACCGCATGACCGATGTAAAAACGGTGAGCGGTGCATTCACAGGGGCTTATGCCATTCACCCTTTCAGCGGAAAAAAAATTCCGGTCTGGATCAGCGAATATGTTTTGGCAGGATATGGAACCGGTGCAATTATGGCCGTTCCGAGCGATGATGAGCGAGATAACCGTTTCGCAAAGCACTTTGATTTGCCAATTATTCCTGTTGTAGATCAGTCAGCCTTTCCTAATGCTGAAATCGGCGATAAGATTGGAACAATGATCAATTCGGATTTCCTGAATGGAATGTCTGTAAAAGATGCCATAAAAGCTGCGATTGACGAAATTGAAGCAAAAGAAATTGGTACTAAAAAAATTAACTTCCGTTTAAGAGATGCTAATTTCAGCCGTCAGCGCTATTGGGGCGAACCCTTCCCCATTAAATACGATTCCAACGCTGTTACACATATAGAACATCAATTGCCTTTGGCATTGCCTCCTTTAGATAATTTCCAACCGACAAGTGAGGGACATTCTCCGCTGGCTAGAGTTTCCGATTGGGTAATTACCTCTGACGGGATGACCCGTGAAACAGATACAATGCCGGGTTTTGCAGGTTCCAGCTGGTATTTCCTGCGTTATATGGATGCCAATAACAGTGAAGATCCATTCAGTCAGGAAGCGGTAAACTATTGGCAGGATGTCGATCTTTATTTGGGTGGTGCAGAACATGCTGTCGGACACCTGATGTACTCTCGTTTCTGGCATAAATTTATGCATGACCTGGGTAAGGTTCCGACCAAAGAACCTTATAAAAAACTCATCAATCAGGGCATGATTCAGGGCGTGATTGAGAATGTTTACATGTTGAAAGAACGCCGTGAAAGCAAACTTATATTTGTCAGTGCAGACAGAATTCAGGAATTCGGGGGAGAGGAAAACTGTGCTCAAGTACCTGTCTATGTTGGCTTTGTGAGTAATTACGGAAATCCTGATTCCTATTTGAACGAAGAAGGTATTGAACAATTCCGAAATTGGAGACCCGATAACAAAGAGGCTATTTTTGAAACAAACGATAAAGGTCAGCTTTTAACCCACAGTGAAGTTGGTAAAATGTCAAAACGTTATCACAATGTCGTAAATCCCGATGATGTGGTGGCGCAATATGGTGCTGACTGTTTCCGTATGTATGAAATGTTTTTGGGTCCCTTGGAAGACAGTAAACCCTGGAACGAGAACGGCATTTCCGGCGTGTCCAAATTCCTCCGCCGCTTTTGGTCTTTGTTTTACGATCAGCAGGGCAATTGGATTGTAGATGAATCTGCTCCGAATGCTAAGGAATTAAAAGCATTGCATACCACCATAAAAGGGGTAAACAATGGTTTAAAATCCTTCTCTTTCAATACATGCGTATCTGATTTCATGAAATCAGTGAATGAACTCAAGGAAATTGGCTGCACAAAACGTGCGGTTTTGACCGATTTGGTACTGCTCATTGCACCTTTTGCGCCTTATATTGCCGAAGAACTTTGGAATGCACTTGGCAATAAGGATTCTATTTTCAACCAGACTAAATTTCCGACACATAACGAAGCATTTTTGGTTTCTGATACAATTGAATATCCAATCTGTATCAACGGTAAAAAAAGAGCTTCCTTGGAATTGCCGGCCGATATGACTCAGGATGCGATGAAAGCAGAGGCTTTGGCTCTTGATGAAGTTAAAAAATGGCTGGATGGAAATTCAATTCAAAAAGTGATCATCGTCCCAAAAAAGATGATTAATATTGTAATTTAAATATTACAACCCCTTTCATTAGTGCATTTTATGCCTAAAGCTGAATGAGACCATTTTTCAGCTTAGGAACTATGGCATCATATCAAAAAATATCAGATATCTTTTCTGCTTCATACAATGATCTTTTTTGGCTTTATAATTTTTCGTAGGATTAAAACGCTTTTATGTTAAAAATTGCATTTTCTCCTTTGTACCGATATAATCTGCCTGAAGGACACCGTTTTCCAATGCTGAAATATGATCTCCTACCAGAACAGTTATTGTATGAAGGAACAATCAGTGAGGAGAATTTTTTTCATCCCGATCCGATTGATGAAAAGTGGATTTTACGGACACACAGCTCAACTTATTGGGAACAGCTGAAAAGGCTGGAATTGCCTGCAAGACAGATCAGAAGAATTGGTTTTCCTATGACAGATCGCCTCATTGAACGCTGCAGGGTGATAGGACAGGGGACAATAGACTGCTGTCTTTATGCCTTGGAATATGGCGTTTCGCTAAATATTGCAGGCGGCACACATCATGCTTACAGAGACCGCGGAGAAGGATTTTGTCTGCTCAATGATTTTGGAATGGCTGCAAATTATCTATTGGACAATAAATTGGTTAGCCAGATTTTGGTTGTAGATCTTGATGTACATCAGGGTAATGGAACTGCCTGCCTTTTTGAAAATGACAACAGGGTTTTTACTTTTTCCATGCACGGGGCTTCCAATTATCCGCTTATAAAGGAACAATCGGATTTGGATATTGCCTTGCCCGATTTTATTGATGATGAGCCTTATCTGAAAATATTATCAGACTGGCTGCCGTATTTGATTGAATCTGTCGAGCCGGATATTGTCTTTTTTAATTCCGGTGTTGATGTACTGAAAACCGATAAACTGGGCAGGTTAGGGTTAAGTAGGGAAGGCTGTAAGCAACGTGATCGTTTAGTTTTTGAGACCTGCAAAAAATATGAAATTCCTGTAGCTGTAGCCATGGGCGGTGGATATTCCGAACAGATAAAGGATATTGTGGAGGCGCATGCCAATACCTATAGAATGGCGGTGGATGTGTTTTTTTAATAAGATAAAAGATAAAAGATAAAAGAGATTTTCCCTTCGAAGCAAAATCATTGGTGCCCCTAGCTAAGTGCCTGCAATTAAAAGAAGCGGTTTTATGGATTCATTTTCTCTATTTTATTTTCCAAAGTATTGTAAATGTATATTCTGATACCTTTTTTCTTTGCTTTTTTTATGGTGTCTTTTGTTCCGGTTGATTTCATGTCCCAAAAGGCGACAAGCATATCCGAATCATTTACGATCACACTGTTTCTTTCCTTTTGAGGTTTGTATTTTCTTTCATAAGCTTCGTATTTGTCATATTCAGGTTCATGAATAATGGTGGAAATGTTATTGTCTTCTGCCCAATATTCAGCAATCTTATCAGCCCCTACTGCTGCTCCCGAAACAATCTTTTCAGGTTTGCCGTTTTCCCTGATGATTTCATTCAGGACTTCCTCCATCGCATTTTTATCCTTGAATGAACGCGAGCCGACTACCCCAAGTTTGTATTTTTTCATTTATCTGTTTTTAGTCAGGAAAATAATGAATTCAGTTTCAGGTAAACATCCTGATCCGGTTGAAAATGATAAATACCGCTTTCTTTTCCGGTTCTGCAGCCACGGAGAAATACCCAAAAGCCACCACCAAAATGTTTGTCGTAATCAAAATCGACAATTCGTTGTTTCAAAAAACGACAAAGCGCAACACTGTAGATATAATACTGTAAATCGTATGAATTTGCTTTGATAGCAGTTCCCATATTGTCCCTATCGTATGCATTGAGTGTATTTCCCAAATAATTTGATTTCCAATCCAGGATATAATATTTACCATTATGTTCAAATATCATATCTATGAATCCCATTAACATGCCTGAAATTTCAGCCTCGCCGAAATCTGAGTCTTTATTAAGAAAATTTGAAATAGCTTTTACCTTTGTATTGTCTTGAATTTTTAGGTGATAGCCAAATTCATTGAGTCTTTGTTCATTTTTTATATCAGTCAAATCAAAGCCAGCATATTTTGCCTTCAAGACATTTTTAAGTAAGGCAGCATATTTTTCTGTGTTTGATGCCGCGCCTTTTTTTATGAGATAGTGACTTTTGAAGTCATTGACATAGCTGATCATGTCAGTTGTCGAAAAGTCGGCATTTTCAAAAAGGTTATGCAGGAATATTCCGGCAGCCGTACCTCTTGGCATTTCATCAAATACAAATTTATCATAGTCAGCTTTTGTATCAACATACTCATTTATAGGAATAAAATCCGTATGCGTTGCTAATGCAGAATAGGAGCTGATTTTCCAGTTTTTATTGATAAATTGTAAATTTGGTGTTTTATATATTTCTTCATTTTTTAATTCCTTATAATCGTCAGGATCTTGACTACTAAATTGGTAACTTTCAAAGTGTTGTGGTATTTTTTTGTTTTTTTGCAATTCTTTTAATAAATCAATTAATTGTTTGTGACTATATGTGCCATTTTCCAAACAAATGAGGTCTGTTTTATATTTTGCTCTTGTCAATGCCACATAAAGCACCCTGAAATTTTCATCATCATTGAAAGAAGTTTTGTAGGAGGGCAGAATCGTGATTCCAAACTCCAATCCCTTGCTTTTATGAATGGTCATTAGTTTAACTGCATTTTCTTCAGATTCCAACTTTTGTTCATAATTGCCCGATTCATCAGTTTCTAAAGCCTTTTCTCTAATTAAAAATCTTTCAAGCAGCTCAAAACTTACTTTTTCCTCAGTAACTTTGCTGTGCAAAATGTCAATCAATTGCAATACATTTGATTTCATTCTGTTGTAATTGAGCCCGAACTCAAATTTTATCTGCTCCTCTTTATGGTATAGTTCAATCAATTCATGCAGACTGTGATAAATCCCTTTTTTATTCAGATTAGCTTTAATGACTTTTATTTTTAGGAGCTCTTCAGAAATGTCAATAGCTGCAATTTCTTCTGCTGAGAAGGAATTATATTGGGAAAGTAATAGCTGAATAAGGTTTTCTTTGGTGGGGGTCAGTAAAAGTTTTATTACCTTAATAATAAAATCTGTTTCGTCAGACTTAAAAATACTGCTGTCGTCAATTTTTAGCGCAGGAACGCCTTTGTCGATTAGTGCCTGTCTTACTCTCTCAATTTGAGAATTTGTTCTAAAAAGTATTGCAATATTTTCCGGTTTTACTCGTCTTCCGTCTGAAAATTTACATTCATTTAGATAATATAAAACTCTGTTTACGACAAAGGAATCAACAATTTGCTGTTGAAAAGGAGCAAAATAAATTGAAAGGGCATTTAATTCCATTTGACCATCTGAAATGAAAATAGATTTTTTAAATGCTTTTACCGGATTATATTTTATGTCTTTATTTTTAAATGGATCGTTCTGTGCGCCATAGAAATCATTGACAGCCCCAACCATTTCAGGAGTTGACCTGAAATTGGTTTCCATATTAAATTCATTTACACCTTCAATTTCCTTAACTTTAAGGTAAGCATTTAAGTCTGCCCCTCTAAAAGAATATATACATTGTTTGGGATCTCCTATATAAAACTGTACAGTATCCTGAAAGAGATTGGAAAAGATGCTGAACTGCTTTACATCGGTATCCTGAAATTCATCGATAAAAACAGCTTTGTATTTTTCCTGAAGTACCCTGCTCAGATTTTTTGCTTTGTTTCTGTCTTCAGCGGCATCATGCAAATGCTGAATAAGATCATCATAAGTCAAATAATTATTTTGGAATTTATAGGCTGTAATTTTGCTTTCCAATACAGATTTTAGCTCATCGAAATATGCTTTTTCAGTATCGTAAACATTGATTAAAGTTTGACTTAATTTTTGGTTAAATAATAAATTATGCAGAATTTCATTATGCGTTTTATAGCCTAAATGCTGCTTTTGCCCAATAATCAGTTCCTCTCTCCAGTAGTTATTAAAAACTTCCTGAAAGATATTTTTATTGTCGCTTATGATCTCAAATTCAAATAGCCGGCCTGCTTCAAAGGCGTATTCTCTGAGGGTTTTGTTACAAAATCCGTGAATGGTAAAGACATTTATATCGTCTATCTGAAGATATGCTTTTCTCAGTTTGGAGCGATGTGCTTCACAGTTTTGAACCAAACTGTCTATCATTTCATCTGCAATGCGTGTTCCTTTTGATTTCTCATAGGCTATTCTGATAAACTTTCTGAAACGCTCCGCCATTTCGGCAGCGGCTGCTTCCGTAAAAGTTACCATCAATATTTGACTGACAGAAATATCCATTTCCAATATCATTCGAAGTGCCATGATGCTGACGGAGTAGGTTTTTCCTGTCCCGGCACTCGCTTCAATAAGATTTTTCCCACTGAGGGCGATTGTTTTTACATCGAAGGAATTCATGTTGTATGTGAGATTAAATTTTGAACTTGAGCGATTTTTTTGAGCAGTAATTCTGATAAAAGTTCAGTGTCTGCAATCATTTTCAATTCATCAAATAATTCGAGTCTGACAGCTAAGCTTGGATATTTATCCAAAAAATCACTTGAAATAAAATTCTTATAATTTTTAGTTACTTCAAACCCGGGATAGGCAAACAGTTTATTACATCCTTCCAGGTAGAGATCAACCAGAGAGGATAAAATTGAAATAGCCTCCAATTTTTCAGGAGATTCTGCTTTGAAAAGAATATTGTTATTTTGAAGTTTCAACAAATAAGTACTCAGATTTTTTCCTGCAGCTGCTGCAAAAAGATGTCTGATCCAAGCCTCAATGATGTATTTAGGGGCAGAACTGTCTTTAGAAGTGCACAATAATAGCTGATTGTTATTATATGCTGTTATTTTAGCGCTGAGGCTGATTTTTTCAAAGACTAAAGTTTCTGTAACAGATACTGCTTCATAACTCTCCTTTAGATTGTTAAAATCGGTTCTCATTTGACTGATTTCCGAATCTATAGTTTTGTTAATTGATGTTCCGATATTTGACAAAGGAACAAAGGCTTTATGTTTGAATTTTCTGGTAATAACGGCTAAGGGTTTTTCTTCCGAACGTTCAATCAGTTCATTTTTAATATAATACTTTATCAGATTGTCGGGATCATCCAATAATTCATTTTCATTCAAGGAATTATCTTCTTCTGTAAGGTATATTCCAAATGCTTTATTCAGATAATGTTTAAATGGATTTTTAACAAAAGCAATCAATTGATCCAAACTGATATTGCTAATTTCCGGCTTATCCTCTTTTTTATCTAAGGAGGATAAGCTTATTTCTGAGGGCTTTTTAATTTTATGCCACTTGAGCATTGGATATTGCTCCTGATTATATCTGGAGCTGAATGAATGAAGCGGATGCTGAATCCAAAAACAACTTTCCGGCTTTGGTTCCTCAGTTTTTCTTTCAAAACTGTCCAAGACCTGATCAATCAGTACAGAAGCCGGCCTTTTAGAATTGTCCTTCGGACTTCGGCCAATATAACTCAGATATAGATAATTATCTGCTGCAAGCAGGGTTTGAAGAAAAGTATATTTATCGATTTCTTTGATATTGAAACTTCCAATTTTATTTTTGTTCTCCAGATGAAAATAGGGTAGCTGTTTGTTTCTTGGCAGTACATCATAATTCATTCCCAAAATGGCAATGAATTTATAGTCAAGTCCCTGCATCGACTGAAAATTGGCAAATGTAATTCCGCCTCTGTAAGAGCCCCTTTCCGTAATTCTATTGCTAACATAACCTGTAAAAAGTAATCGGAATACTTCGAAGGATATCAATTCCTCTGCAGCAGGATTAGCCGAAGCACTTAAAAAATCATCAATTGCGTTTTCGAAAAATCTGGAATTATTCTCTTCATCAGAATCCTCAATGTCCGCTTCAGATAAGATTGATTCGATATCTTCTTCTTTCTCATTCAAATAAATAAAGGCCGACAGCAAATATTCTTTCATGTAATCAGT
>CAINVS010000489.1 GCA_903854205.1 uncultured Bacteroidota bacterium
ATATTATAATAAATGGTTAAATTTGTTCGTTTTTACGATTATATAAATGAATATGTATACGATTATGAAGATGATGATAATAAAAACAATAACAATAACAATAACACATCTAATATAAGTACATATCAAAAAATAAAAGCATATATTCAAAATGTTAATGTTTGTAATTATGTTTTATTATGTACTGGTCAACTATGGGTGGTCTTACCAATTTCTCAGGTGGTACAGGTTCTGTAATTCTTATTCCTACTATTCTGCTTTCTGTTGAATACAAATATTTTACAGGCGAAATTCGCGGGGCAACAGATCATTTGAGTTGGGCAACTGCTTCTGAAACAGATAATGCTTTTTTTGAAGTTGAGCATAGTTTGGATGCTTTGAATTTTGAAAAAATTGGCAGGGTTGATGCCTCAGGTACTTCAACTGAAACCAATACTTATGAGTTTGATAATCAGCATCCACGAATTGGTGTCAACTATTATAGACTTCGTCAGGTTGATTTAGATGGAAATGCAACTTATTCTAATGTTGTTGCCCTGGAACGCAAAGCAAATGAGCATTTTAATAATTTCTATCCAAATCCAACTAATGATATTGTAAATTATCAGTTTAGTTCTATTGCTATAGAAACTGTAAATATAGAAATTACAGATGTTTTGGGAAGAAGGCTTAAAGTAATCGAATATCAGGCAGGTACTGGAATTAACAATATTTCGGTTGATCTTTCCTATTATTTGGCCGGTACCTATATAATTCGTGCCACTCATAGCGGAACAAATGCTACAATTGTAAAAGCTATCACAAAAATTAATAAATAGGATCAAAAGGATTCTTTTTCAATAATTAAGGGCTGTCCAAAAAAATGGACAGCCCTTTTTATGATTTAGGGGTATTCGCTATTTGTCATTTCAATGGAATGCTTATTAGAAAATAGATCCTTTAAATACAAGGATTATTGCAAATTTACAGGAATTTTTTCTTTGTGCCGTTTTCAAAATGTGTTTCTAAGTCGGTAATCAGTTTCAGGGGGGTTAGAAAATCTCTATTAAAAAAAGTTGAACCGATTTTAAACTCGAGAACTCCTCTTGAACAGTTTGTATAATTCTCCAAACCACAGGATAAGTGAGGAAATTATAGCCAAAACAAAAACTTGGTTTAAGGGAAGCGATTCAAATCCGAAAAGCTTGGCAAATAAAGGGATTTCAATAATGCAAAATAGTACAGCTACAGATATAATATTGGATATATTGACAAATTTATTGCTGAAAAAGCCTATTGTAAATACGGATAATCTTAATGAACGCATATTGTAAATATTGAAAAGTTGCGTAAAACACATGACAATAAATGCCGCTGTACGAGCCTGTTCAATACCTGCGCCCTGATACCGGATAAAAGCGCCTACTGCTAAAACCGTCATCAGTATTGCATTGATGAGAATGAAAGGCATGACAGTTATGTGGAGAATATTTTCTTTTGCACTCACGGGTTTTTGTTTCAGAATATCACCATGTCCCCGTTCAGTAGCAAGTGCAACATCACCCAAGCCATCAGTAACCAGATTGAGCCAAAGAATTTGAGTGGCAGTAAGTGGGAGCGGGAGCCCCATCAAAATAGCGGTTATGAGTACAATGATTTCTGCGAAATTGGTCGTAATCAGAAAAAAAGTTGTCTGACGGGCATTGGTAAAAACGATCCTGCCTTCTTCAATTGCACCCACAATAGTAGAAAAATTGTCATCTGCCAAAACTATTTTTGCCGATTCACGAGCTACATCTGTACCCATAATCCCCATAGCAACTCCGACATCAGCTTTTTTGAGTGCAGGTGCATCGTTCACGCCATCTCCGGTCATGGCAATGAGTTCGCCCAAGGACTGCAGTTTTTCAGCGATCCGAAGTTTCATATTTGGTGTGAGTCTGGCAAAGACATTGGTGTTTTTGACAGCTGTTTCAAAGGCGGCATCATCCATCAGCATAAGCTCTTTTTCAGTAAACACTTTTTCATTTTCGCCTAAAATGCCAATTTCTTTTGCAACCGATAAAGCCGTGTTTTTATGGTCACCTGTGGCCATAATTACTCTAATGCCGGCAACTTTGCACTGTGCAAGCGCTTCTTTTACCTGAGGTCTGGGAGGATCGATCATGCCTACTATTCCGGCAAAAACGAGATTATTGATATTGTTTTCATCAACAGTATTACAATCGGCCGATTCTTCACGATAGGCGAGTGCAATAACCCGCATTGCGTCGTTTGACCATGATTCAATTGTATGTTTAATTTCATTGATATATGTTGAGTTTATTTCTTTTTCACCATTAGGACTGAGTACTTTTATAGATTTTTCCAATACTTTTTCTGGTGCGCCAATTACAAGTAAAGTCTTTTGATCGGATTCTGAGATAAGAGTAGCCCTTAATTTTAATGTGGCATTGAAAGGCAGGTCATCGATTTTGGAAATGTTATCTGCCGCACTGAGTATTCCTTTTCTGGACAATACAAGCAGGGCTCCTTCAGTCGGATCACCAACCATCTGAAAATCATCCTTCTTTTTGTCATGTCTTATTTCCGAATTGTTACAACACTGACAGATTTTGAGTAATTTCATCAGGTTTTGATGCTCGGAAACAACAATCTTTTTATTGCTTCTGTTGAAATTCCCAATTGTTGTCCAACCTTCACCGCCAACCTCGGTTGTTTTATCGCCGGGTTGATAAACTTTTCTGACAGTGAGTGTGTTCTGAGTCAAAGTACCCGTTTTGTCAGTAATGATGGTAGTAACAGAACCCAATGTTTCTGTTGCATTAAAATCTCTGATAATGGCATTTCGTTTTGTCATTCTGCTTGCCCCTATGGACAGTACAATCGTAAGTACAGAGTGAAGTCCTTCGGGAATTGCAGCCACCAAAGCCGCTATGGAAATTAGTAGAATGTCTTTAAAATCAGCATTCAAAAAGAAATAGGCACTTAAAAAAAGCAGAACAGCACTTAGAATCGATATTATGGACATTTGCCTTGCCAGGGTATCGGTTTTTCTTTGAAAATTTGTTTTCTCAGGTTTGATTTTGTAGAGCGTTCGGGCAATTTCGCCTATTGCAGTATTGAGACCGGTTTCTGTCACAACGGCCAAGGCGTATCCTCCAACAGTAAATGTGCCTTTGAATACCATGTTTTTCCTGTCAGCCAAATCTGTATTTTCTGGCAGCCTTTCTGTGTTTTTACCATTTGGAACAGATTCTCCTGTAAGAGAAGCTTCAATCACACGCAAATTTTTTGAACTGATCAACCGCGCATCAGCCGGGATGTTGTCACCTTCTTCCAAAATTATAATGTCGCCCGGAACCAGTTCAGAGGCCCGCAAGGACATTTTTTTTCCATTTCTGATAACTTTTGCGAAGGGCTTCAGTAAAGACTTTAATGAACTTACTGCTCTTTCAGCTCTATATTCCTGAACAAAGCCAATAATTGTGTCAATGAGGATGACGACAATAATGACATACATGTCAGTCATATGTCCAATCAACCAGGAAATTGCAGCAGCTATAACAAGGATTAGTACCAAAAGACTGTTGAACTGTCTTATTAGAATCCAAAACCAATGCAGCCCCCTGCTGTCTGGAATCTCATTAGGGCCATATTTTATCTTTCTTTCAGCTACTGCACTGTCTGTCAGACCAGAATTACTGCTTTCAAGTTTTTTAAGGGCTGATTCAGCGTCGAGGCTGTACCAATTTTGAGGCGAAATGTTTGTGTTTTGTCTTATTTGAGTCATAAAAATGGAACTTGTCCCTAAAAATAAAAAAGCCCCGCTAAAGCGAGGCTGATCAGGATCATCTTTTGTTCATTTGTAAATGAATAAGTTATGCTGAGCTTATTCTATATTGCCAATCTTAATGACAGAATCGCCAAAGATGGTGATTTTTGCTTTTTTGAAATCCTTGGCATCAGCTTTATAAATGTTTTCAACAAAGGTTTGAGGGTTTCGGTCAAAAAGAGGAAACCAACTGCTTTGAATTTGAATCATGATCCGATGTCCTTTTTTGAAACTGTGGTGAATATCCTGCAGTTTTATGTTTACAGCTGTTTTTTCATTTGGTTTAAATGCTATCGGTTTTTCAAAGCCATCACGGAAGCGTCCGCGCATAATTTCGCTTCGGACAAGCATCTGATAGCCTGCAGCTTTAATTTTTGAATTGGCATAAATTAACGGAGGATTTTTGTCAGGAAAGACATCAATAATTTTAACAATAAAATCGGCATCTTTAGCATTGACAGCCACTTGCAGTTTGGCAAGTATTTCTCCGCTGAGGGTAAAATCTTCGGTTAAAACTTCAGTCTGAAAAGACAGAACATCTTCTCTTTTTGAACAATGCCGCTGATCATCGGTCATATAAGCCCTTGGTGTAAAAACTAGTTCCTCTGTTTCTGAACGATAGGGTACAGGATTTGCAGGGTCGCTGGTATAACTGAATTCAAGCCCTGCTTCACTTTTTTTGTTGATCAGCAATTCACCGTTTTTATCAAATGACAATTCGAATGCAGGTAAATTTTTCGGAGGCCAGTTATCAAAAGAAGACCAACTGTTTTTTCCGGAGTCAAATATCAAAGCCTCGGGCAGTTTTTTGTCGCATTCACCTTTGAGTTGACAGTTAAAGAATGTCCGTTCTATTTCACGCATGAAAAATGTAGAGATGCTGTCGCCAAAGTAGATGTGATTTAACAGCTGTTTACCTGTCTCCCTGTGCCAGTCGCCATGCGCCCAAGGGCCCATTACCAATGTATTGTTTATCCCCGGATTGTTCGTTTCCAGTGTTTTGTAAATATTGAAAGGGCCATAAAGATCTTCTGCGTCGAATAGCCCTCCGACTGTCATAACCGCATGATTTACATTTTTGAGATGAGGCAGCAGATTCCTTGCCTGCCAGAAACTGTCGTAATTTGGATGTTCTATTGTTTCCTTCCAGAAAAAATTATCCTCCTTATAGTATTTGTCTACATTTTTTAGCGAACCTAATTTGAGGTTAAAATCATAACCGTCTTTGTTATCGGTTTTAATAAAATGTTGATTGTACCAGCCTTTTGAAGTTTTTTCTGATTTTTGATAACCGAACACAGGATATGCAAAAAGATAGGACTGCAAAAAAGCACCGTTATGGTGAAAATCATCGAAAAAGAAATCTGAAATAGGAGCTTGCGGTGAAGATGCCGTAAGAGCAGGATGAGCATCGGGCAGGGCGGCAGCAGTATAAAATCCGGGATAAGAAACGCCCCACATACCTACTTTGCCGTTATGACCTTTCAGGTTCTCTAATAGCCAATCTATACTGTCGTAAGTATCAGAACTTTCATCAATACCATTTTTCTCATTTCCGGGTATATTAGGAGTCATTGTTGTGAATTCTCCTTCAGACATAAAGCGACCGCGTACATCCTGATAGACAAAAATATAGCCGTCCATCATCAGGTAGGAATTGGGTCCTATCTTTTGGGGTATCTTATCTGCTTCGTATGGGGCAATACTGTAGCAGGTGCGGGTCATCAGAATTGGATAAATCTTTGAAGTGTCTTTGGGAGTATATACTATGGTGTGTAGTTTTATACCATCCCTCATGGGAATTTCATAGATTTTTTTGGTATAAATGGTCTGTGCTGTTTGGGATTTAACGCCCAAATACTGCATTAGAAAAGCCAAAGTCAGTACAGCGGTCAGCAGATTTGTTTTTTGAAATTTTTTCAGCATTCTTTTGTTTTTTTGTTTGTAATATTCCCAAAAGTACGAAAAAATCAATCTCAAATCCGCATACTGATATTAAAATTTCAGCCTGAAACATTTAACGAAGCTGTTTTTTTAAATAATTTTTATTTTTTTATCAATTAAGTGATTGATTAATATGAATATCCTAATAAATATATTTATCTTTGTACTTTAGAGTGCATAGTCAAGTATTTTGGCTAATTTTCAAATTTCAATTTTTTTAATATTATGAAAACAGGAACCGTAAAATTCTTCAATTCGGAGAAAGGATTCGGATTCATCACTCCCACAAACGGAGGTGATGATGTATTTGTTCACGTTTCAGGTCTCAAGGATGATATCCGTGAGGGTGACAATGTAGAATATGATGAAGAACAGGGCAAAAAAGGCTTAAATGCTGTAAAAGTGAAATTAGTGTAGTTTCATATATTTGACACTGCTTTAAAAAAGTAACCCAAAAAGAGGAGATAGTTCTATGAACTTATCTCCTTTTTTTAATTTTGACAATAATATAACTCCAAAAATACCAAGCAATTGGCAAAATAAACTGCTCCGAAGGAGACCGCTTTTGAATCGTCGCAGGTCAGAGAAAATTGGGCAAAGCTCAACAAC
>CAINVS010000490.1 GCA_903854205.1 uncultured Bacteroidota bacterium
AAATTGCAGTTCCAAAATAAAACAGGTCATCCCTACGGGACTGTTTCATATCATTGCCTTTCGGCTAAGAACAAATGACCCCTCTGGGGCCGAGAGCTTTTGCAAAATCAGGACGGCTTTAGCCTCCGATTTTTCAGTACCATTGGAGCAGGTGATTTTAACCCCTGAAAATGCCAGCATCCCAGCTTCAGAGAAGCGCAACATTTTGTTAAAAATATATTTTTTAGTAAGGCGTCAATGCCGCTGCAAGGATTAACATGGCCGCAGAGAATAAACTTGTACTTAAAATTCTCAAAATGAGAAAAGGATAAAACCATCCTTTCATTCTTTCATCTAATTAGAATACAGATCAGGACTTTGTTTTTGACAGATTAAACTGATACACGCAGATTTTTTTATGGTCAATACTGATGTACGCAGATTAACTTCGCTAATACAGATTTTTACAGATTGATTAACTGCATTTCAGCTTCATCGGAGCGGTCTGTACTTAGCCGCCAGGCAGAAACAGTTTTTGAACCCCAGCGGGGTGACCTCAACAAATTGCAGTTCCAAAATAAAACAGGTCATCCCTACGGGACTGTTTCATATCATTGCCTTTCGGCTAAGAACAAATGACCCCTCTGGGGCCGAGAGCTTTTGCAAAAAATCAGGACGGTTTTAACCTCCGATTTTTCAACACCATTGGAGCAGTTGCTTTTAACCCCTGATTTGTCTACTACACAGCTTCAGAGAAGCGCAACATTACTTGCACCAAAGGTGCAGGAAGGGAAACAAGCTTCAGAGAAGCGCAACATTTATTTCAGAAGATTTTGAAAATCTCAAAAATATATATACATTTGTTCATTATAAAAATACAATAGTGTTTGTTTTAAATGAATAATAATGTTCATTACTAATGAATAAAATCATTCATTACTAATGAACAAAATTACTTTTTTTACGAATGCAACTTAATATATATTAAAAAATGGTTTTAAAATCAGAAATAGAAAAAGCTTTTCAGTTTCAGTATCAAAAATTGAATCTCCATAAACAAGAGGTTTTTAGAGACAAAATAGCGCATTTAGAATCGAATACATCGATGGTTGAAGTGATATCGGGAATACGACGTTGCGGTAAAAGCACCCTGCTCCGACATCAAATGAAAAAGCATAAAAAAATTGCTTACATCAACTTCGAAGATCCCCGACTTTTTAATTTTGAACTGAGTGATTTTACCAAACTCGATGAAATTATACCTGCCAATACCGAGGCTTATTTTTTCGATGAAATCCAAAATGTGGAGAAATGGGAAGTTTATGTTCGTCAGCTGCACGATGAGGGTAAAAAGGTTTATATAACCGGTTCAAATGCCTCTTTGCTGAGTAAGGAACTGGGAACAAGACTCACCGGGAGATACTTGAATACCGAATTGTTTCCTTTTTCCTATGAAGAATTTTTGCGCTTCGAAAAGAAAGATGCAAATCTGCAGAGCATGCAAAAATACCTCAAAGAGGGTGGTTTTCCTGAATATTTAAAAACAAAAAATTCAGAGATTCTTCAAATTCTTTTCAAAGACATCATCCTTCGGGATATCGCGGTGCGCTATGGAGTTAGAAACCCCAGAGCACTAGTGGATATCGCTCTTTTTCTGCTTTCAAATGTGGGCAAAGAGAGCAGTTTTACCAGTATAAAAAAAACATTTCAGTTGGGATCGGTCCAAACCGTAATCGATTATGTAAACTGGATGGAAGATGCTTATCTTTTGTTTTTTGTCCACAGGTTTAGCTGGTCGGCAAAAAGTGTAGCCATCAATCCCAAAAAAGTCTATGCCATCGACAATGGACTAATAGATGCCAATACACTTAGTTTCAGTGAAGACCATGGCAGAAAATTGGAAAATGCCGTTTTTTTATTTCTTCGGAATCAGGGCAAAAAAATCTATTATTTCAGAGAAAAACAGGAGTGCGATTTTGTCATCTTCGAAAAAAATAAATGCAGCCATGCAATACAGGTCTGCCTCGAACTCAATACTGATAACCAAAAAAGAGAATTGAACGGACTTCTGGAAGCTGTAAATTATTTTGAATTAGCATTAGGTACAATTGTAACCCTAAACCAAAAGGATCAACTGACTGTAGAAGGGAAAACGGTTTATCTTGTTCCTGCGCATGAGTTTTTCTTGGTAAATAACTAGTTTTTCAATAGCATTGGAGCAGGTGCTTTTAACCCCTGTATTGACGAACATGGCTAT
>CAINVS010000491.1 GCA_903854205.1 uncultured Bacteroidota bacterium
ATTGCAGACAAGGAAACGGAGCTTAAAGTCATTGCCCGCACAGCGGATAATAAAATCAGTTCGCGAGGTGCAGTGGCCAGAACAACCGCCAAGGAAACTGTTTACCGCAAACCTAGCCTGCACGCCATCATGGTTGGAATCGACGATTACAAGGGAGATGGGCTCGACCTCAACTATGCCGCCAAAGATGCCATTGATCTGCAAACCGCCCTGAAAATTTCCACCCAAAAATTATTTAATGTCGATGATACCAATCGGGTGCATTTTTACAATCTGACACTAGACAGAGGCGGCAATATCAAAGGATTAACGCCCGATCGGAATAACATCCTCAAAACCCTGGAAAAAATCGAAAAAGAAAGCAAACCCGAAGATGTTTTTCTGCTCTTTTTTGCCGGACATGGCGAGATCAATCCAGAAAAACAGCTCATCCTACTCACAGCCGAGGCCTCCAAAGAGCAGGCACCCAACTACAGCGGTATTATGATGAAGGAACTGCTGGAAAAACTGGCCAAAATCCCTGCGGGCAAGCGCATCCTCCTCCTCGATGCCTGCCACTCGGGCGCAGCCATCAACGAATTGAATATCAAAGACATCGCAGGTGTACGCGATGGCGAAGATGCCGAGAAACAATCTCAGCGACTCAAAGAGCTGGAAAATCTGGCCTCAAAGTCTGGACTCTCGATTATCACGGCCTCTTCGACTGACCAAAAAGCTTTGGAACTGCCGCAGTACGAGCATGGACTAATGACCTATGCCCTTTTGACAACCATGCTAAACGACCCCGAAGTCCTCGACAAAGACAACAATCTACAACTCGAAGACTGGCTGCGCCAAACCGAAAAAAATGTCTCGAAATTGATTGAAAATCAATCGGCACAGCGCTTTGTGCCCATCAATTTTAGTCTGGGAAAAGTAGATGAGGAAGTCAGAAAAAGTATTGTGCTGCAGGAGATACCGACCGTGGTTGTTGCAAATGTTATGAATTTAGAAACTGGCGACGATGACCAGGATATCAAGACCCAACTCATCAAAAAACTAAATGAAAATTCCACCCGAGGCGGCACTGACAAAATTCTGATTGCTGAAAAAGACGGTCCCAATGCTATTTCCGTCAATCTCTCTTACGAACTGATCGAGGGCAAAATCAAATCCAAAATCACTTTGAAAAAGGAGAAAAAGGTCTTCAAACAATTTAATTTTGAGGGCAGCGCGGCCGATTTGAATAAATTTGTGGAGGATTTGAGCCAAGAAATTACTAAAAATTTAAAATAGGATTATGAAAAAGCTAATGTTTATTTTGTTGATGCTTTGGGCATTCGTGGGGAAAGGGCAGGAGGCGAGGTTGGTGTTGCCAGTGGGGCATACGACAGCCGTTAACGCTGTAAAATTCAGTCCAGACGGCAGATATTTAGTTTCAACGTCTTACGAAACCCTTAAAATTTGGGAAACTTCATCCGCTAAGTCAATTTACACGCTTGAAGGACATAGCAATGAAGTAAATTATGCAGAATTCAGCCCTGACGGTAGTCGCGTGCTTTCTGCATCCAACGACAGCACAATAAAAATTTGGGAAGTCGCTTCTGGCAATTTGCTATCTTCACTTAATGGACATAACAATAAAGTAAAATTCGCAGAATTCAATTCTGATGGAAGTCTGGTGCTTTCTATTTCCAACGACAGCACAATAAAAATCTGGGAAACATTCTCCGGTAAGTTAATCGAATCTATAAAAGAGAAAAACTATATAACCTCGACACATTTTAGTCCCGATGGGAAAAGAATTGTTTCTAGTTCATGGGAAACCATATTAATTAGGGAGACAAATTCCAGGAAAATACTTCACACATTAGAAGGGCATACTCAAGGGGTAAGCTCAGTATGTTTCAGCTTAGATGGAACTTTACTTCTTTCAACTTCTGACGACGGAACTGCTAAAATTTGGGAGAGTGCTTCAGGTAAATTGATCCATACATTGGAGGGTCCCGGAGGAGTAAACTCTGCAAAGTTCAGTGCCGATGGCAAATATGTGCTTACTATTTCAGAAGGTCACTTGGTGCCGATTTGGGAAACCGCTAGCGGAAATTTGAAGCATTATATTAAACTTGACGGGTCTGACGGCAATGTTGAATCGGCACATTTTAGTCCTAATGGTCAATATGTTGTTGTTACATCATCCAATGGATGGAATCAAACATTAAAAATTTGGGAGCTTTCATCAGCCAAATACATCCATAAACTCGAAAAACCACACAGAACTAAAATAGGACCGATAAATTTTAGTCCTACAGGGAATGATCTCGTTAGTTATTTTGGTGGCTCAATAATTAAACTGGAGGTAGCTTCAGGTAAGATAATTAATAAATTTGACGGAAATACGGTTAGTGCAACATTAGCTAACTTCAGCCCAGACGGAAAAAGGTTTATCACTGCATCGGAAAACGATAATACCTTGGCAATTAGGGAGCTTACAGGTAATTTAATTCAAACGCTAAAGGGACATACAAATAGTATATTATCTGCAGGTTTCAGCCCTGATGGACAAAAAGTTATTTCAGGGTCTTTTGATAATACCGCTAAAATTTGGGAAACTGAATCAGGTATGTTAATTCATTCGCTGGAAGAACATTATGATTATGTTAGTTCAGTTAATTTCAGCCCCGATGGCAAAAAAGTAGTTACAGGTTCATTGGATAACAGTTCTAAAATCTGGGATGCAGCCTCAGGTAAAATAATCCGAACTTTAGAGGGGCATGAAGGGAGCGTATTCTCCGTAAATTTCAGTCCAGATGGTAATTTTATCATCTCTGCCTCAGCAGATAATACAGTAAAAATTTGGGATACAGATTCCGGTAAATTGATTCGGACGCACAAAGGATATACAAGTTGGGTTTATTCAGCAAATTTCAGTCCAGATGGTAAATATTTCGTTTCAGCATCCGCAGGCACATTAAAAATCCGGGATGCTGTTTCAGGTAAAATTATACATGAGCTAAAAGGCCATAATGAAACCGTTCATTCTGTGAAATTTAGTCCTGATGGGAAAAAAATAGTCTCGGCATCATTCAATGAAACTATCTTGATTTGGGATTTTGAATCAGGTAAGTTAATTAATTCAATATCAGGGCATAAGATTGGCGTCAGATCGGTTGAGTTCAGTCCTGATGGGAATAAGATTATTACTACTTCTTGGGATCATACTGTAAAAACATGGGGAGTTAGTACCGGAAAATTACTTTACACATTCCTCCAACTCCAAAACAACGACTGGCTCGTTTACGACGAGCACTACCGCTACGACGGTTCCCAAGGCGCGAGAGATTATCTCTATTTTGTCTGCGGATTAGAAGTAGTGGATCTGGCACAGGTGAAAGATGCGCTTTATGTGCCGAATTTGGTGCAAAGAATCATGAATGGTGAAAATCTCGACCACCTGCCCAAACTCAAAGATTTGGAAATCTGTGGCCTAACACCCGAAGTAGAGCCAAACGACAACAAAAAAGATGGCGGTTATTTTTACAATATCAACGCCAGAAAAGGCGGCGTCGGTAAGGTAGAAATTTACATCAATGGCATGCTGCGCCAAACAGTAGATTCCAAAACCCTGACTCAAAAAGATGGTATCTATGAATTAAAAATTGAGGAAAAACTCATTCAGCAATACCAGATTGCAGACAAGGAAACGGAGCTTAAAGTCATTGCCCGCACAGCGGATAATAAAATCAGTTCGCGAGGTGCAGTGGCCAGAACAACCGCCAAGGAAACTGTTTACCGCAAACCTA
>CAINVS010000492.1 GCA_903854205.1 uncultured Bacteroidota bacterium
AAAGAAGATAGAGAAAAAACGTATATGAAAGACTTTGCTCTGTTTTTTGACGAGCATGACAAGCGCAGGAATACAAACTTTTTGGCTACGTTTCCCGAAATGATTGATTTGTATACCGAATGCAAGGACTTGACATAAGCACTAGCTGGTGCTATAATATGTATATTGTTTAATAAACAGGAGCAGAAATGGCTACTAAAGCACCAGCAAAAAAATCACGCATTACTAAAAAACAAGTAACCGCACATCGTACCCGTGCTGTTAAAGACCATAGCCCAGTTTGGGAAGGTTGTGAAACTTGGGACGCAGATACGTTCCATCGTTTCTTCAAACGTGCAATGGATTACTACCGTTTGGAAAGTGACATTAAATCTTATAAGCCAGCTGTTGCCAAATGGATGGAAACTGTTGGCTGTACCAAAGCAGACATTACAGCGTTCAAAAAAGTAAAAGATAGTCGTGTTGGCACTACAATGGGCGCAGTTGCTTGTTGTTTGAATCGCGGAATGACTCCGCTACGTGCTGACTTTAATCAAGGACGCGACACAGCCGCTTGGTTGCGAGCAGAGATTGTTCGAGTTATTGCAGCTGGTAAGGATGATATTGACGAAGTTGAGGATAATGCAATTGAAGCCGCTAAACCAGCAGTATACACACCTTCAATTCAAGAGCGTGTTAAAGAAGCCGCTTTGCGTATGACTGAAGAAATTGAAGATGCTATCGAAGGCTTCCACGCTGATCCTGAAAACTTTGATCCAAAAGCATTTAAAATGCTTAACTTGCTCAAGGGTAAAGAAGTCAAAGCCGCACATGCTAGAATCATTAAAACCCTCTACAGCAGGGATTTAGCTGAGCTGGAGGTGTTAGCATCCGGTAACGCAGATGAACAGCTACGTGAGGGCTACAGCCACCGTACGAAGAAGCAAATTAAGAACTTGATTGCCTTCTATCAAGAAATTATGAGTGCGTGTGATATGCTGGCCCAAGAAGCCAAAGTTAATCGTGCGCCACGTGCCAAGAAAGCAGTTCCAGCAGAGAAGATTGTTGCTAAACTCAAGTATATGAAGACTAATGAGCCGTTAAAGTTAGTGTCTATTAATCCAACTGACATTATTGGTGTTGGCGAGTTGTGGGTTTACAATACTAAGAACCGTAAGTTGGGCAGGTATGTGGCTGCTGAGTTCCAAACATTAGGTGTAAAAGGCACTACAATTACAGGATTTGACGAGTTTAAGAGTGTGTGTAAAACATTACGCAAGCCCGAAGAGAAACTTAAAGAGTTCAAAGCCGCAGGCAAAGTACAGTTGCGTAAGTTCTTAGACGATATCAACGCTACAGACACTAAAATGAATGGGCGCATTAACGAAGAAATTATACTACTTAAAGTAGCATAAATTAAAAAGCGGCTTAATAGGCCGCTTTTTTTTGACTTGTAGTTAGTCTTAGTCTAAGATAAATACTGGATAAGAGACCCTATTATGAGCCAAATTTTTAACATTCAAGACGACAAAGTCGTTATCAGAAAACTAGCCCTAGATACCCTAGAGGGTGATTTAACTGTAACTGGCACACTAACTGTTGACAATTTAATTGTTAATAACGCATCTGCGCCAGCAGTTCAATCAGACGCAAACTTTGGTAATTGGGTAGTAAGTGACGAAGCTGACTTACTAGGCAAAGGCCTAAATTGGACATGGGGCCACGGTAATGTACAGTTAGCATATCGTTCTGGAAATAGACTATGGGTTAACAGCGACATCGATTTAGAGCCCGGCAAGTCATATAAAATTGATAATGCCGAAGTACTCAGTCGAGATACCATTAGATCGG
>CAINVS010000493.1 GCA_903854205.1 uncultured Bacteroidota bacterium
CATCAGTTACCGCTCGCTGAAGTAAAAGTATAAAAAATTTTAAACAATATTTATTAAAAGTAAGGTATCTAATTTTTACTTATTTTTTTGTCTACTTTTTTGTTGCAATTCCAAGATTAAGTAAAATCTCCTAAAAATATTTCCTTTAACTTAACAGAAATGTTTACTTACCCAACACCTTATCCAATTTACCTTTGATCGTTTCTTTTGGATAGGCACCGACAGCACCGTCAACAGGCTGACCATTTTTAAAAATGAGGATAGCAGGAATAGAGTTGATTTGATATTTAGCAGCTGTTGCCGGACTTTTATCCACATCCAATTTTGCAATAAGGACATTCATACCGGCATATTCTGAAGCAAATTCTTTAATATAAGGTGCAATTCTTTTGCAGGGGCCGCACCAGGGTGCCCAAAAATCGACGAGTACAATCTTATCGGATTTCAATACCATTTGTTCAAAATTGGCATCACTTATATTAAGTGGTTCTCCGCTCGACTTTTTAGCTGTTTCTGTCTTTTTTTCAACAGTTTTGGCACTTTCTTTTTTGGGTTCTTCTTTGACAGTTGAAGCTGTTTTGGGGTCTGATTCTTTTTTGGTATCAGTTACAGTTGTTGTGTCAGCAGCAGTTGTAGCTTCCGTACTATTTTCACAGGAAGCAAAGAACAGCGTTAAGACAAAAAATGAAATATATCTAAGCATTGTATTGATTTTTAACGAGTATAAAAAATTCCTGTTTATAGTTTCGGGACCATAAACAGGAAAGGAATAAGTCTATTAACTGCTATAAAGAGCAGGATTAAGACAGATATTTGTCCAATTTACCTTTCAATACGGCTTTGGTAGTAGAGCCAACGTGTTTGTCTACCACTTCACCATTTTTGATAAAAAGAAGAGTTGGTATGCTTCTGATGTTGTAAGTCATAGCAATTTCCTGATTTTGATCCACGTCTACTTTGCCAATTACAGCTTTGCCTTCATATTCTTTAGCCAATTCTTCAATAATTGGAGCTATAGCGCGACAAGGTCCGCACCATTGTGCCCAAAAGTCGATTAGTGTTAGCTGATCGGAATTCAATACTGTTTCCGTGAAGTTGCTGTCGGTGATTTCTTTAGCCATTGTAGTTGAGTATTAAAATAAATGATAATTGTTAATAAGGCAGTCAGTAATAAAGGTACTATATTTCCCTAAATTTGTAAAGACAACAACGAAATTAAACAGAAAGTTCGACTCTAAGAAAACATATAGGATAATTTTAACATTTTTAACCCAGAATCTAGCGATGACTATGTCATAGAATTGAATTGCTAACTTAAAAAAACACTAAAAATTACAAGCCGTAGGCACCGTTTCAGAATGGCGGAGGCAGCAGCATATAGAAGCGGCCCTTTCGGGAACAGCACTAAGCCTGAAAATTCAATAAAAAAGCAAACAATATCATGCTAATGGACATTCTGGCCGATTCTGGTTTTGGATATTTGAGTCGTTCCAACGACCCAACAATCCAAAAATGCATTGGCTCCGACTTGATTTTTTGTTACTTTTGTCTCGTC
>CAINVS010000494.1 GCA_903854205.1 uncultured Bacteroidota bacterium
ATTATTTATACAAAAAAGTGTATTTATAATTTTAAATTAACAATTATAGACTTTTCAAAGTAAAACCCAAAATAATACTTATTAAATAGCAGGTATTTTACTAAACTAGGCTATTTTTGTAGGCCTCATCTAAAAAAATTAAAATTTAAAGCAATGAATAACGAATTTAATCCCAGTGGCTTTGCTATGAAAAACGGCAATTTTATCGGATTGCCATATACCGAAGAAAATGCCAAAATTGTATTATTGCCTGTTCCATGGGAAGCAACGGTTTCTTATGCAACTGGAACTGCCGCAGGTCCGGAAAATATTTTGGATGCCTCTTATCAGCTTGATCTTTTTGATGCAGATGTGGCAGATGCATATAAAATAGGCATTTTTATGCGCCCTGCTGATCAGCATATTTTGGAGCTGAGCAACTATACCCGCGAGATCGCCACAATGCATATTGATAATTTGGAAAACGGCAAAGGCTTTG
Organism: uncultured Bacteroidota bacterium; assembly: GCA_903854205.1. GTDB lineage: Bacteria > Bacteroidota > Bacteroidia > Chitinophagales > Saprospiraceae > Saprospira. Next base: position 479 of record CAINVS010000494.1, read on the forward strand.
TTCAGGATTTCGTTGATAAAGTAAATGCCAACTCTGTCAAAGTAAACAATTGGGTAAAAGAACAGTGTACTGAATTGTTGAACAAAGGAAAAGTAATAGGTCTCATCGGCGGTGAACACAGTACTCCGCTTGGTTATCTGCATGCACTGGCAGATAAGTATGAAGATTTCGGCATTCTGCAGATCGATGCACATTGTGACCTGCGCAATGCTTACGAAGGTTTCACTTACTCACATGCTTCCATTTTTTATAATGCAATGGAAGAAGTAAAAAACATCAGCAAACTGGTACAGGTGGGTATCCGCGACTATTGTGAAGAGGAAGTTGACTACATCAAAAACAGCAATGGACGAATAGAGGTATTGTATGATCATGCGATGAATGAGGCGCTTTTTGTAGGAGAAACCTACCAAAGCATCTGTAAATCGTATGTCGATAAATTACCTAAAAATGTATATGTCAGTTTTGACATTGACGGACTTTGGCCAAATCTCTGTCCCAATACCGGCACTCCGGTTGCCGGCGGACTATCGCTACCTCAGGCTTTTTTCCTGCTGAAAACTTTGGCAGAAAGCGGCAGAAAAATTATCGGATTTGACCTTTGCGAAGTTGGTTCCGCAGATGAGTGGGACGGTAATGTAGGTGCCAGAGTAGTTTATAAACTGGCAAATTTGATGGGGAAGACTTTGGGTTTGGTTTAGAATAGAGGAAATTTAAAAGTTAAAAGAGGAAAGTCCTAAACGAATAGAACTTTCCTCTTTTATCTTTTATCTTTTATCTTATTTTAATACTCCTGTCCGTCTATCACAATCTTAGCTATAATCTCCCTCATAATCTCGGATGTACCGCCACCGATAGTACCGACACGACTGTCGCGGAACATACGGGCAATTTTATAATCTTCCATAAAACCATATCCGCCAAAAGATTGCAGGCACTGATACATCAGTTTGTCTGAAAGTTCCGAAGAGTTCAATTTTGCCATTGAGCATTCTTTTACAATGTACTCACCCTGTTCATGCAGTCTTGCGCAATGATAGGCAAAGGCCTTGTTGATTTCAACCTCTGTGGCCAACTGTGCCATGCGGTGACGCAGCACCTGAAATTTATTGATTGGGCGATTGAAGGCCTGTCTTTCAGACATATATTTTAATGTATAGACAAGGGCTGCTTCGCAGGCACCTACGCCCATGAAGGCACCAATAAGGCGTTCAACCTGAAGACCACCCATAAGGTAGTAAAATCCCATACCCTCCTCACCTATCAGATTTTCTGACGGTACACGTACCTGATCAAAATTCAGTTCGGCAGTATCGGAAGCATGCCAACCCAATTTATTGAGTTTGCGCGCAGAAACACCTTCCGCATTTCTGTCAATCACCAGGAGACTGACTCCGCCAATTCCTGCTTCGGGATCGGTCTTGACAACGGTAACGATAAAATCGCCATAATAGGCATTGGTAATAAAGGTTTTAGCACCGGTTACCACATAAAAATCGCCATCTTTAATAGCTTTGGTCTGAATATTGGCCACATCGGAACCGGCACCGGGCTCAGAAATAGCGATGGAACAGATTTGATCTCCGGCAATGGCCTTTTTGAGGTATTTTTCTTTCAAAAAATCGGAGCCATGCTTGTAAATATAGGGGGCCGACATGTAGGAATTCACCAAAGGTGAGATGGCAAAACCTCCGGAATGACATTTTGATACTTCTTCGGCAAAAATGACAGAATAAAAGAAATCGAGATTGGTTCCTCCCAATTCTTCCGGAAAACCGAGGCCCAAATAGCCCATATCGCCCATTTTTTTCCAAATAGATTTAGGTATCTGCTGATCTTCTTCCCATTGATCTATATTGGGCATGACTTCCTTATCCAAAAAATCGCGCAGACTGCGGCGGAAAAGTTTATGATCTTCGTTGAAATAATAGTCAAACATAGGTGTTTGGTACTGAGTAGAGGGTACATAGTACCCGGGTTAATAATATTTTTATTGTTGTTAAAGCGTTTTCAGTTCAGTGACAGTACTGTGAAACGAATCTAAATCTATTAACCGCAAAGCAAAAAAAGTGCACGCAAAGTTTTAAAGAGCCGGGTATGATGTCTATTAAGCTTTCAAGTGTTTTGAAGTAAAAAAAGGTAAAAACAGTTTTTAAACATAGCTAATACAAATCTTACTTCTAACAAACTATCTTACCAGAGTCTCATCCTCATGCCGGTCTGACAGCCGATCCACATCATGATATTCGTTCCTTTTGTACCTGTATGATCATAGAAATTGTACATCGGTATGGAAGAACCGACAATACCTGTTTCAGGATCTTTATATCGCGATAGCATCACATTATAAGTTGGCCCCAAAAAGATACCAAAACCATTATCCAATTTATATTCAAAACCAACTTTGAGCTGATTTAAAAGATTCAGTGACCGATTCCATTGGCCGCTTTCATTGACATGCAGGGCAAAAATCTCAGAATTCAGTGTCCAACGTCTGTCCAGCTCAAAAGCAGAACCAAGACCCCATCCAAGACCCCAGGCCTTACCCTTGAGGTTAAAACCACCCTTATAAATTTGATACATACTGCTCGAACCAATTTTTAGTCCGAAAAGCACATGCATCGATTCACTGAAAGAAGCCTCAAGTTTGTTGTAACCACCTGCTTTTACAATATTCAAAAGTCCAATTGAAACCCCTTTTAATGTATCTGCAAAATTAATAAAGCCAATTTGAAGGCCTTTTACTGATTTCGCGCGATTTACCAGGCCAATTTGGGCTCCATGCAGAAATTCTGTTTCATTGATGCCTGTAGCAAATTGAAATCCTTTTACTTTATTAGCTTTATTGTATAAACCGGATATTTGAACATTGATTTCCTCTGTCAGATTGAAAATTCCGGCAATTTGAGCAGAATTTTCTGATTTTTTTGCAATATTTCCAAGACCTGCAATTTGTATTCCATTAAGATTTTCATTGGCCAGATTAATACCGGGGCTGATTTGTCCGCCAAAGACCTTATTTGCATGATTAAATACACCGGAAATCTGTACACCCATGAGTTCTTCTTTCACTGAGTTAATAAGCCCGGAAGCCTGAAAACCCAATAATTTACCTCCTGCCCCACTAAAAACACCTGAAAGTTGTGTGCCAATGACATCCCGACGCACTACTGATCCCAATCCTGCAATCTGAATGCCTTCCGAAGAACCATGAACACCCCAAGCTAAACTGAAAGAAAGGTTATTTGTTTTATTGGAAAACTTCTTTTTGTTTCCGAATGTCGAAAATTGAAAAACACGGACTTCTCCATTGCTTTTTCTTTCCTTCCAGAAATCAAAAACTGTATTTACATCCGATCTGAATTTTTGCAGTATCGTTTGCTCTGTAGCATAATTTTTATTGTCAGGCAACTGTATTCCAATAGAATTTACCGTTTCCAATCTGTTATTTGACAACACAAGCGGTTTATCTGCTTCAATTTTAGGTTGAAGAACAGGTGATTTTATAGTGTTGACTTCACTGACAGCAGGATAATTTTTTATTGACGCTGCAAGAACAGGTTGAAGATTTTTGACAGGGCCATTTTTTAAGACCCATTGTCCACCAATTTCTGAATAGGATATATTGTTTTGTTCGAAAAGGTACTTAAGCGCCTGTTCCAATGTTTTTTTCTTAATATAAACATTGATTTTCCTGTACAATTCAAGTCGATCCTGTGCATATGAAAAACGAAGCATATGCTGACGTTCTAAGTCAGACAACACTTCAAACAGGGGTTTATTCTGATAATTCAAATCAACAATTGGGTTGAATTGAGCAACAACAAAGCCTCTGAAATACAAAATAATAATAAAAGGCAAAAAATATACTTGGCGCATTTTCGCATGATTCTGCCTTAAAGATAGTAAAAAAGCGCTATTAAAAAAAAGAAAAGTTCATACCATTAACAACGGAATGAACTTAAAAAAAGATATTTTCTCAAATGTAATCAGTTACATCCGCCACCTTTCATGATGTAAACATTATTCTCGAAGCTTAATTCTGCTCCAAGTCCAAAACTTACAGCATGCAAAATATATTCCGGTTCAACATTATCAAAAACTCCATTAAATTCACAATCCAATAATTTGTTGTTTGTTACTTTGATTTGAGTACCATAAACATCATTGATCGATGAGATAATCTCTCTGACAGGACTGTTTTGAAATTTAAAGTATTTATTCTTCCAAGCAGAAGCATTGATATTATTCTTTAGAAATAATTTAGACCCGGAATAAACAGCACCCTTACCGCTTTGAAGTAATACAGGTTCATTTCCAGGCGTTATGAAATTCACTTTACCTGACTCCACCATGATACTAATATCCGATTTAATGGCACTTCTGCTAACGTTGAAGGATGTTCCCAGTACCTCGACTTTGGACTCGCCAAGTTCGACGATAAAAGGTTTTTTGGGGTTATAGGCCACTTTAAAAAAGGCCTCTCCGATTAATTCAACTTTTCTCAGCTCAAAATTCTCAGGGTAACGCAGTGTACTATTTTTGTTTAGAACGATTGAAGAGCCGTCTGACATCTGCACTATTTTAGGTTCGGAAGTTTCATTGGAAACCGCCAACCACTTGCTCCTGACTTCTGAATTGATACCAAAAATTTGGGGCATCATCCAATAACCCAAAAATAGCAGCGCAATGACAGAAGCTGCAGCCAATATTGGCAAGCTTCTGTAAACAGCTATTTTTTTGACCTTATTCGTTTTTATGCTTTGCGCTAATTTTTTCCAGGCAGCTTCAGTCTGATCTTTAGTAAGAGCAGTTTTATTATTATTTGATTGACTTTCGTCCCAAATTAGCGAAACCTCATCGAAAAGCTTTTTATTTTCAACTGATACATTTTGCCAAATAATAAGTTGGTTATGCTCCTCTTTAGAAATATTACCTGACAAAGATTTACCTATCAGCTCCCACGGAGCACTATTGATATGATATTTATTCATACGCAGTTTTAAAAATTAAAAAATAACTGCATGGCGGTTATAAATAAAGAGATGCAGAAAACAAAATATGCCCCTATTCCGCTCATAAAAAAAACAATTAAACTTGGCAAATAATCCCGAAGCCGCTCACGCATAATTTTCAGGGCCTTTCCCATCTGATTTTCGACAGTCTTAATTGAAATGTTCATCTGTTCGCCAATTTCCTTGTAGCTAAGACCGTCAAAACGACTTAGGGAAAAGACCAATCTGCATTTGGGCGGTAGTTTGTTCATAGCTTCTCCAACTGCTTCTTTCAGTTCAGAATGCGCTTGCTGTGCATCGGAGCTGCATTCGCTTGAAAGATCGAATTGTTCATCTATATCCTCAATACTGTATTTTTTATTCTTGCGAAGATAGCCTAAAGCTTCATTGATGGCCATTCTGCGCAGATAAGGGCCAAATTCGCCCTGAATTTCCAACTGATGTCTTTTTTCCCAAAGGCGCACAAAGACTTCCTGAGCCAAATCCTCAGCGGTATTAGACTCATTAACAATACGCAAGATTGTCTGAAAAACAGAGCCGTGATAACTGTAAAAAATATTTTTCAGTGCATCAGCATCATCTGCCTTCAGTTTGGAAAGTAGGGTTTTACTGTCCATAAAGACCGAAAGTAATTAGGAATCTGTAGTAATAAGTATTTTTCAGTTAATTA
>CAINVS010000495.1 GCA_903854205.1 uncultured Bacteroidota bacterium
AGTAGTTACTTTTAACTTTACTTCTTTCTTTTTCTGTTTTTTAGTTTTTTGCTCTACTTCTCCTGTACGATTAGCTCCATCTTCAATGCCGGATATTATACCTGAATGATTCGCTTCATGGTCATCGTTATTATAACTTATAGCCTGAGTGTTATCATTTTTAAATAGAAACATAAAAGCTAAACCAATAATAGCAAGCGGAAATCTGTATCGGAGTACATTTTTTCCGATTGCAGCTATTGGCTTGTGTTCTAAACGCTGAATTTTTAGCGCATGAGAGAAGGAAAGCAATATTCTCTTTAGAGAGCTAATTGCTTTGTTTTGAGTTTTTCTGTTCAAAGCAGGGACATTGTTGCCTGCATAGGGGTTGCGCCCATTTGTGCTTTTTTTATCACTCAGGATGATGGTAATTGTTTCTTTCATGGCTTTATTTGATTTAAACACTATAAAAATGTTTTACATTGTATCTTATTTGTTTATTTGTTGATACAAAAGTAAAACATAATGTTTTATTATGCAAGTTTTGTTGTAATTATTTTTAAAAAAAATATTTTTTTGTTTTGAGCCGAAAACTTTTACAAGTAACAAAGAAAGTCTGCCGATTTAAAATCGGCAGACTTTCTTTGTTGTGGTCAGTCTATAAAAAATTACATTTTATTTTTTTAGTGCTTCCGCTATAAGGTGAAAGATTATAATTAAAGAGCTTACTTTTCTTTGTGACGAGTTCAGTTCATAATTTATTCCAACGATTACTTTTAACTTCAATCTTTAAACTTTTTACTTACAAAAATGAGCAACGGCCTTTTTCGGTAGATACCGCTTGAGTGTAAAAAACCTTTCTAATATGGCCTTAAAAAGTAAATAAATCATTAAAATAAACTATATTTCATGCTTAATAGTTAAGGGATAAATAAATGTTTTGCCTTTATATTATTCATTTTCAGATTAAATATTCACACTAAAGCATTTGAAAAGATGTCATCATTAAACGCATTTAATATCCTAAAAATAGGGGTAGATTTTATAGAAGTAAAAGTTACAATGGTGCATCCCGATGAGCATCATATTAATGATAGTGCCAATTTCGCTTTGCAAATCATTTTGGAACAGTATGAAAATATTGAAAACGAATATATTTATAACAGCGGATGGTCATTTTATCCACTGAATCAGGAACAGGCTAACAAACTGATTGAGCATGATAATCGGGAACTGATGGATGAATTGCTGCTGAAAATGCGTTGGAGGAAAGTTCCAATGACAGAAACGGAATACAATGATCTTTTGGCTCAAAGCAATTTTGTTCTTAATGGACAAAAACTGAGCAGCATGGGTTCGGAAAATGGAGAATTTTACGGTTCCTTGGAAACGGAGTATGATGCTTTTTGTGAAGAAGCGGACAAAAGAATAAAATCTGTTGAAGTGTTGAGTACCAATAATTTTCCGCATTGGTTCGATTCTTTGGAAGCCTGGCTGGAATATGGCCATATATCATGGGGTTTTGATGAAGAAACTTATGATAAATATAAAAATACACCCGACCCCTCTTATGTCCTGAAAATTAGAATAGAAGAGAATAGTCTTTTTTTACTGAAACATCTTATGGAAGGCAGTTTTTGGGAATCGGCTTCCTATAATTTTAATAATTATACCCAAAATTTTGAAGATGCTAAATCAGCGCTTTATCATTGTCTGCAATACAGCTCAGATGTTGAAATTCCAAATGATGATGAGCTGAAAGCATATTGGAATTCATTGAGCAGTGAATGGAAAAGAGTATTGCTGCTCAATCTTTATATCCAAAAAAAACACCCATTTACCTATCTGAAAGATAAATATCATGGTATGATGACCATTGGCGTTTTTGAAGACAGGAATGGTAAATTATTATTGGATGAGTTGGTTGCAAAAGAAGTAACTTCTGAAGATTTGCAAAATATTGCAAAAATGAAAATGCTCTTTGCTTCTAATTGCAACCTTACAGAACTTAGTGCCCTGAGAATGCTGAAAGGTTTGAAATTATTGGAACTGGAAGCTAATCCCCTTAAAAATGTAGAAGAACTTCAGTTGCTGACGAATTTGGAAGATCTGACAATCATAATTTATAACGATAGACCAAGTCAGCTTTCAATTGCTAATTTATCTAAAATGCGAGACCTAACCTTCGACCCCAATAATCAGTCAGAACTGAATGCGTTATTGAATATGCCAAAACTCAGGACTTTTTATGGAATTATGGATTTTTCCCCCGATTTCTCTGTTTTTGAAAATCTGAAGCATCTTACCAAATTAGTCGGATACAGCCCTGACTTGTCAGATGAAAATATGATTATCCTGCAGAAACTCAGAGAAAGGGGAATGTCAATTAGTTGGGAAACCGAAAATGGAGAACTGTAATTAAGAACAAGCCCATGAAATGGACCATCATAAGAAACCCCAATGCATCCAGCGGTAAAGGAGTAACCTTTTGGCCGAGAATTCGCGAAATATTAATCGATTCAGGAATCGAATTTGAAGATTTCAGGACAGATTATTGCGGACATGCTACCGAGCTTACCCGTGCAGCCATTTCCAAAGGCAGCAGATTTATTGTTGCAATGGGAGGTGATGGCACTGTGAATGAAGTTGCCAATGGTATTTTAGGTCAATCTTATTGTGACAGCAAGGAAATCCTGTTTACACAGATTCCTATAGGAACCGGTAATGATTGGAGCAGAACTATGATGATCAGTAAAAAGCTGAATGAGATTTGTACTCATTTTAAAACAGGAAAAGAGCGACTGCAGGACGTTGGACTTATCAGTTGGACTGAAAATAATAAAGAACAGCAGCGTTATTTTGTAAATATGGCCGGAATGGGCTTTGATGCTTATGTCGGAAAGATTGCCAACGAAAAGAAAGCCGCAGGAAAAGCAGGAATCATGGGTTATATAAGCACATTGCTATCCTGTCTTTTTTTCTATAAAGCTCAACCTGTATCCTTGAAATATGACGGGGTAAAAATAGCTGACTATGAGCTTTTTTCGCTATCAGTAGGAATTTGCCGTTTCAGTGGTGCCGGGATGCTCCAATGTCCCAACGCCTTGTATGATGATGGTTTGCTGGACCTTACACTGATTGATAAAATTAGTAAAATGAAAGTATTAATGAATATACCGGGTCTTTTTAGCGGTAAATTTGTTAAAAATAAAGAGGTTCATCAGTTCAGAGCCAAGAATATAGAAATTACAGCGTCACCGAAAATGCTTTTGGAAGTCGATGGAGAGGTTATAGGAAGCGGTTCCTGCGAAATTACTATTTTGCCGGCTATGTTAAGAGTTCTGGGCGGCTTATTACATTGAAAAAAATATTTGGTTCTACTGTTTTTTAATGAGTAAATATTTAAACCTCTATGGAGAAATAGAATTCCACTTCTATATTTTTTAAATTTTCTATAACTATATGCGGCAAGTTTTACTTCCTGATTTTTCAGCGATTGTAATGCTTGATGAGTAAATAAATGCATTGAAAAAACCTCTCCTGCGGTTTTCGAACATCGAGCAGCTTTTAAATTTCCTTAATTTTAGATGATAAGACTCCAAAATCCATGGGGTGTCTTAAAAAATAGGCTCCTATCTCAACAATAACTCCCTCGCATTCTGCTTCGCAAATTCGCTGGGCGGGTCACCGCTGAGCATTTTGGCAATTTCCAAAATTCTTTCTTCTTCGTTCAGATGACGGATACCGGTTATGGTGCGGTCCTCCAATATCATTTTATGAACAAAATAATGGCTGTTGGCCTTGGCGGCAATCTGCGGCGAGTGGGTTATTGAAATCACCTGATGATCGGAAGCCAACGACTGCAGTATCAATCCCATCTGAAGGGCCACTTCACCCGATACGCCGGAATCGATCTCATCGAAGATGAGGGTAGGCAGTGGAATGGCATTGGCTACCAGTGACTTGATACAGAGGGCAAGTCGGGACATTTCCCCACCCGAGGCAACTCCTTTTATTTCTTCCAGTCGGCTGCCCTTATTGGCCGCAAAAAGGAAGCGGACATTATCTGTGCCGCTTGGCAACAGCTGTTTGGTATCCAAAACCTCTACTTTCAGCTGTGCATGTTTCATCGACAGCTGATCAAGTAATTTAGCAATCTGCTGTTCAAATGGTTTTACTGCCTTGATTCTGCGGGCAGATAACTGAGTGCCCATTTCAAACAGGATTTTCTCCTGTACGGAAATCTGTCTTTCAAGACCGATGATTTCTTCGTCCAAGTCTTCAAAACCCTGCAGTTTATCTTCCAGTTCCTCCTGAATTTTCAACAGTTCAGTTTCAGAATTGACATAATGTTTTTTCTGCAGTTTGAATAAGAGGTCAAGTCTTTCATTGACTTCCTGTAAACGGGCTCCGTCATATTCTGTATCCTCGGCAATGTCCTGAAATTCGCCGGAAAGTTCTTCCAGCTCAAATTTCAGCCCCTCAAATCTTTCAGCCAGTTTAGGCAGTTTGGGGTGAAACTCTGCAATATTAAAAACCTCATTGATGAGATCGGACATGGAATTGACAATTGACAGATCATCTTCGGTCAGGCCCATAGCTGCCATCATCAGTGCTCTTTTGATATCCTCCGCATTGCTGAGCTGCTTTTGATCCAGCTCCAGCTCCATCAGCTCACCCTCTCTCAGCTCAGCTTCGTAGAGTTCTTTGAGTTGAAACTGCATAAAATCATTTTCTTTATTGGCAGAAATGACTTTATTTTTCAACCGTTCCAGTTTGCGTTTGTTGCCTTCATAACTGCGGTATTCCTGCTGATATTTGGCGGAAAGAACCTTATTTTCTGCCAGGGAGTCCACCACTTTCAGTTGAAATTCAGAATCCTGAATGTCGAGCGTATCAAACTGCTGATGCAGATCGACCAGTTGCTCGGTCAGGTCCCGCAGGGTTTCCAGTTTGACCGGTGTGTCATTGATGAAAGCACGGGTTTTTCCGGCAGGAGTAATCTCCCTTCTTACAACTGTTTCTGTGGCATAGTCTATATCTTCAGCATTAAAAAATGCTTCCAATTTATATTTGGAAAGGTCAAAAACCGCCTCTACAACACATTTGTTATTAAGATCGTAAAGGACTTTGGTATCGGCGCGTTTACCCATAATGAGGCCAAGGGCTCCCATCATAATGGATTTACCCGCCCCTGTTTCTCCTGTGATGATGGTCAGGTTATCGGAAAACGCAATTTCTACAGCCTCGATGATAGCGTAGTTGCGTATGGATAAAGAACGTATCATTTTATGATTAAGTTGAGTTGAGTTCTGTCTTTAAATGCAAATTTATGAAAACTAAAAGACAAAAAGCACGTTTTGTAGAAAAAATCTAACAAAAACGTGCATTTATTTGTTTTTTTAAGTTAGTTTATTTAAAGGCTGCCAATGATTTAATTCCTTCAACCATGCTGTTCCAGGAAAAGCGTTTCTTTTCTACTTTTACAAAATTATGGAAGCTTTCTTTTCTGTTATTTTCGTAAAAATCCATGATGGCATCGGCGATAGCTTTACTGTCGGTGGGCGTTACGTAACCGGCTTTACCGTCAGCCACAATCTCCGGTAAACCGCCAACATTGGTGACCAGCATTGGTACTTCAAAATGATAGGCCATTTGTGAAATACCACTCTGTGTGGCCGATTTATAGGGCTGTACTACCATGTCGCAAGCACCGAAATAGGCTGCTACTTCGCTGTTTGGAATGTAATCGGTATGCATGATCAGGCGGTCTTTTATACCCAATCTTTCGATCTGATCATCATAGGGTTTGGAATCTGAATAGAACTCTCCTGCGACTATTGCTTTGATACCAGCTTTTGCCAGACGTTCATCAGCCATTGTATCAAGCAGCAGATCCAAACCCTTATAGTCGCGGATAAATCCGAAAAAGAGCAGATATTTGCCGTCGGCTTCCAATCCTAATTTTTTACGGGCCTCAGCTATTGGAATTTGTGTGCCGTAATTGTCATAAATAGGGTGGGGAATAAGCTGAACCGGTTTTTTGGTGTCGAACTGTTTGAGCTCGTCCTTTACCGATTGACACATCGGAATAAAACCATCTACCGGTTTTACAAAATATTTAGTAAAAATCCGATCGCCCGGTCTTTTCTCGTGCGGGATGATGTTGTCGGTAATGGCAATTATTCTTGTATGTTTATTTCTTCTGATCAGCCTTAATATTGTGCCGAAGCAGGGTCCCATAAAAGGCAGCCAAAAGCGAACAATGACGATATCGGGCTTCATTCGGGAGATTTCCCTTCCTATTTTCCACCAGTTAAACGGGTTGATGGAATTGATTTTGGTTTTAATTGTTAGACCTTCGGGGGCCGGATCTGAGGTAAACTGTGTCTTGCCCGGAAAAAGAAAACCCGGATATTGAAGGCTGAAACTGTAAATTTCCACAAGGTCGCCGGCCTCCTGAAAGGCATAGGCCAAACACTCATTATATGCGGCCAGTCCTCCGCGTAGCGGATGCGCAGAGCCGATGATGACAATCTTTTGAGACATGTGTGATCTGTAGATAGTAAAGAGTGCTGTGTAGAGCTTACAGGATACAAAGTAAAGTGGTAGCGTCAGATAAAAGCTTTACAATCTGTCTTTTGCTTCTTTTTTCCATTCGTAACGCTCATACCTGATTTTCAGGCCGGGTATTTTTGAATTGAGATTTTCAAGTTCTTTATCAGTCAGCGAAGCCAACTGTTTGAATGTCAATATACCTTCAATATTGAGTTTTTTCTCCATACTGTTGCCAAGTCCCGGCAAATCCTGCAGATCGTCGGGCTTATGCTCCTGCTTTTCTTCTTTTTGATCAAGATAATCTTCATTTTCCTCGTCTTCCTGCTCTTCAGATTCCTGATCGGCATATTTCCTTGCTTTTTCCCGCAAGAGCTCACTCAGCTGATCAAGCTGATTTTCCAAGCCATCGAGGCGGTCTGCCAAGTGTCCGTAAAGTTTTTGTTCAAAGACCAAAAAACGCTCTTCAAGTTGTTCGTATCGGCGATGAAGATCGTCCTGAATGATTTTTTTAATTTTGTTGAACATAGAATATTAGGGAATTAGGGGAATGATGTTATTAATAACTTATTGATTGTAAACACTAAAAAGAAAGTGCAATAAACAATTGAACGCCAAAGTTGGTATCCTTATCCTTTCTGTAAATAAATTCTTTATTGGCATCCAACGCTTTTTGAGAAACATCGTATTTGTTGTTGGTTACATCGGTAAGTCCGTAATAACAGCGGGCACCAACACGTAAGCCTTTGGTAAAGAAAAGTGAAGCACCGACATTAAGGCCAAAATCTACTTTATTGTAAAGAGGGCCTTTACTTTCAGCAAAATTATAATAAGCACCGATTCTTGACGGATATGCAATTGTGGTCTGATCCAATTTGCCGGTTTTGTCAATGGCAGCATCAGCAAGTGCAGCCGGCTCATCAGAGAGTGATCTCATGTCCAATTCGATCTCAAGATAATCAGCAGGATCCGGATTTACATCATCAATGATACCATATTTCAGGATGCCAAGAGAACGGGAAGTTACCAGAAATGACACACTGGGACCGAAGTCAAAAAGCAGACGGTCTTTGATAGCATAAGCATAAAAAGTAATGGGCACTTCTACATAACCATTCGTAATGTTCATGCTTAAAATGCGTTTATTACCTTGAAAAATCTGTGAAGAATTGGGATTCGCCACAGTGCCGCTTAGTTTAAGGTAAGAATTATCTCCTTCAAAACGATAAAGTGCCCCTTTTTGACTGAAAAGCACTTCGGCACTTAGCCCGAAACGGTCTGTCAGAGGCATGGCAATAGTACCGCCAACACAGATACGGGTAGTCAATTTAAATTTTTCGAGGCCATTGCCCAAATCGTCTTTTTCAGATGCACCGAACATATCGGAAAGGGTAGCGCCGGCACGGAAACCAAATTTAAAATCAATCTGTGCATTTACAGTAGCAGCAGCTCCCAATAAAAAAACAATAAAAGAGAAGTTTTTAATAAATTTCATGATGCAGATTAGTAATTTTATCCGATGAGGAATATATTCGCAAATATACAATTATAGAAGGGTAAAGAGTCAAGCCTTTTATGGAAAGTTTAAAAAAAAGCAATTCGGGAATCAGATTGTTAGAAATTAGATTGTCAGATGTCAGAAATTAGATTGTCAGATGACAGATTAATATTCAATCAAAATATCTCTCTATTGCCTAGCTCAGTTTAACTTTAATCTTTCCTCTTTCAACTTTCAACTTTCAACTTTCAACTTTCATCTATGAAATGGCATAGCGAGTTAAATCCGGAACCTACCAAAACGCCAATCTCCCTAAAAAACAAGATCATGGCTTTCGGATCCTGTTTTGTGGAAAATATTGGGGAGAAACTCTCGGTACTTAAATACAGTGTTGATGTCAATCCTTTTGGTATTCAATACAATCCGTCTTCAATAGGGCAGGGGTTGGAGCGATTGCTTTCCGGAAATCATTTTAAAGAAACTGAACTTTTTGAATATCAAGGTATTTGGCATAGCTTCTACCATCATAGCGATTTTTCAGGCAGGAGCAGGGAAAATTGTCTGCTGAAAATAAACAGTCGCCTCGAGTCTGCTGCCTCCAATCTGTTAGAAACGGATTTTTTGCTGCTAACGTTGGGTACTGCATGGGTTTTTGCGCTTTCGGATACAGATGAGGTGGTCAATAACTGCCATAAACTGCCCGCTGTTCGTTTTAAAAGATACAGATTGAGTGTGGATGAAGTGGTAGAAAAAATGGAAATTTCTATTCAGAAATTGATCGCTGTAAATCCCAATGTCAAAATAATAATGACAGTCAGTCCTATCAGACATCTGAAAGATGGTTTTAATGAAAATCAGTTAAGCAAAGCTACACTGTTGCTTGCCTGTGAAAAACTCAGTGAAAAATTCTCAACGCTCAGTTATTTTCCTTCTTACGAGCTCATGATGGACGATTTGCGTGATTACCGTTTTTATAAATCGGACCTTATACATCCAAATGAACAGGCAATCGATTATATTTGGGAAAAATTTGAAACAGCTTTTCTGGATAACAGTGAAGCGGCTCTGAGAAAAGATATTGAAAAGCTAAGCATTGCAGCCGCTCACAGGGTTTTTAATCCGCAGACGGCTGAAAGCAGACAGTTTGCACAGATACAGCTCCAAAAAATTGATGCGCTGAAAAAAAGTCAGCCATATTTGAATTTTGAAACAGAAGAAAAATGGTTTAATTCCCTGATTAATATACAATAAGATCAATGTCATCCAAAGGCAATACAATAAATCAATATCGTCAATATATTTACTGGGCTCTGGGTTTTACTGCCCTCGGAGCGATTTTTTACTATTTCAGCGATATTCTCACCTGGATTATCCTTGCTTGGGTGGTTTCTCTTTTGGGTTCTCCCTTGATGAATGTATTGGGAAAAATTAAAATAGGCAAAAAGCGGCTCAGCGCTTCTGTTCGGGCAGCTATAACCTTGGTCGCATTTTTTCTGGCATTTGTGCTTTTTATTGCACTTTTTGTTCCTGTAATCATTCAACAGGGGAATAATCTGGCCAAGGTAAATTATTCGCAGGTCATTGCAGGATTGGAAGAGCCAATTAATCACTTGTATGAAAGGTTGGCCAAGCTTGGCGTAGTGGACGATTTTTCGAAAGAGGCTATGAAAGACAGTACAGAGAATAAGCTTTCCAAAGCTGATACATTTCAGACAAAAAAAGACAGCAGCGGCAATATTCAGGTAACGGTGCCGCTCAGTCCCACCTCAGTAAGCGTGCAAAGCATCAATATCGATTCGCTGATTAGAAGGGGAGGAGATACTACTGCAAGAACCAATATTCAACTGCTGATAAAAGTGGGAAATACTACATCGGTAGACATGCATGAAAATAGCCACATTCATGATTCAACGGCTATTGTCAACCCTCATGATAGTCCTTTGGAAAGAGTACAAAAACAAATTTTCTCTTATTTTAACCCTTCAACAGTCCTGCGCAATACCTTGTCAACACTGTGGGGATTGGTCGGAAACTTATTTGTAATGCTCACTTCGGTGCTTTTTATTGCCTTTTTCTTCCTACAGGAAGAGGGTATGTTTGCTAAGCTGGTAAGAGCTCCATTTCCTGAAAAACAGGGTGATCGTATAGATCGGGCATTATATCTGATTAAAAATATGCTGATCCGCTACTTTGAAGGGATTTTGGCACAGATGTCTATCTTAATGCTTTATTTATGGCTGCTGCTAACACTTGTTGGAGCAGAGAATGCACTGCTCGTATCATTTTTTGGTGCAATTGTCAATGTCATTCCTTATATCGGACCCTTTATCGGGATGGCTTTTGCTATTATTGTCAGTATTTGTTCCTCTCTGGATCTTGATTTTTACGTAGAGACGATGCCACTCATTATTAGGGTTGCACTTGTGTTTTTCAGTATGCAGGCGATTGATAATCTGTTTTTGCAGCCCATGATTTTCTCGAAAAGTGTAAAAGCGCATCCTATCGAAATATTTGTGGTAATTGTTATCGGTTCAAAATTGGGTGGAATGCTGGGAATGGTTGTTGCTATCCCATTTTACACGGCATTGCGTGTAATTGCTTCTATCTTCCTGAGCGAATTAAAAATTGTTCAGAGTCTTACAGCCCAACTCGGCATCAAACTTCATTGGATGAAGGGCCGTCGAAATGTCGTTACACCGCCAAAAGAACGATTCGGCATGAAAGACAGCTGGGAAAAGGGTGGCGGTTGGAGAACCGAGAATGGAAAAAGAATAAAATAATTGATAATTGAAAATTGACAAATAAATACATGCACATAAAAACGCCATTATACCGATCTTTCAAACACAGTACTGCTGAACGGGATATATACTATAAAATGGAAGCACATCAGCCATCCGGTTCATTTAAGCTCAGAGGAATAGGTCTGCTTTGCAGTACGTTGGCTGCTGAAGGGATCAAACGTTTTGTGATTGCTTCCGGAGGAAATGCAGGATTGGCAGTAGCTTACAGCGGAAATAAACTTGGTATTGAAACAATTGTCGTGGTGCCTGAAAGTACCCGCGAAAGTATGCGGGAACGCATTATGGAGGTGGGCGCCAAGCTTGAAGTAAAGGGCAAAGTTTGGAATGAAGCCCATGAATATGCCTGCAGTCTTGCCGAAGCTGATGATACTTATTATGTTCATCCATTCGATAATCCCCTGCTTTGGGAAGGACATTCCACAATTGTGCAGGAATTGTCAGAAGAAATAGAGGAGCCTGATGCAATCGTACTTTCAGTAGGAGGAGGGGGACTTTTCTGTGGAGTGATGCAGGGATTGGAAAATCTGGGTTGGAAAAATTGCAAAGTTATCTGTGCCGAAACAGAAGGGGCCGCTTCAATGGCAAAATCGATTTATGCCGGGCATCAGATTACGCTGGACAATATAACGACAATTGCTACTTCCTTGGGTGCAAAACGCATTGCTGACCGGGCATGGGAGCTGGCTCAAAACTCTGCTGTTATTCCATATGTCTGTACCGATGCAGAAGCACTGCAGGCTTGTCACGCATTTCTAAATGAATACTTTGTTCTTACTGAGCCTGCCTGCGGAACGGCACTTGCTGCACTGAAGAGCCCTGCATTGAAAGATGCAAAAAGTATAGTGTTTATCATTTGCGGAGGGTCGGGCATGAGCTTGGAAGATATGCTTGATTATGAAATCGGGTTTAAATAAGGTTTTAAGTTACAGACCAAAAAATTTTACTTTCCCATCCATATTTTCTAGCCAAATTGCAGAATTTTTTCAGTTTCGCTTTTCTAAAATGTTTAAGGTATTCCTTATATTTTGAGTCAGACTTCAGGACCAAATCAATACCTTTGGCATAATTTAACATATACCCTGCATTGATTGGGGTGCTTTCCCCGGATTTGGGTTCGTTTATGTAAAAATTTACCCAAGCATATTCTCCAATTTTTCCTTCCAATTCAGGAAATGCACTGTACTCCAAACGCTCTGTCCAAAAATAATCAGAAAGAATTCCCCAGAGTCCAACGGATATTATTTTGGCGTTGGTGAAATCCAAACCGTTATAGGGGAGGTGTTTTTTTAAGCAATCAAAACTATCTGTTGCTGCTGAAGAAACTTCAAAATCAATCTTATCTTTATTCGTTTCATAAATATCTTCCGATATGATAGCTTGTAAATAAATATTGACGCTCATTACTTTTTGTATTAGAGTCTTAAAAATGTTTAATTGTTATAATGTACAAATTATCAAGCATTTTCGTTGGCCATGAAGGCCATTCATATTTAACAAGTACCATTGCCTCATTTTCGAAGCTGTACATCTTAGATTTTTCTTCTTTTCTTTTGCTGTAGGCCAATAGGCCCGCATATCAAGTCAGCTTTAACGTTTTTATCATTTTATTGATAGAATGTTTGACCCCCGGAGACAGGTCTTCCAAATAATGTTCTTCCACCAAAAAACTAAGTTCATCATAGAGTTCCGGGTTTTTTTCGACGATTTTCAGTATTACTTTAAAAGCATTCAGCCTCACGGCAGGTTTTTTGTTGATTTTTGTCCAATATTCCACGGCAATATCAAAGAGTTTACCCTCTGCTTCTCCGTCAATATAAATCATCTGCAGGATTTTAAAAAGCTCTCTTACCTGATTGTCAGCCTTCCCTTTAATTGCTTCAGTTAATTCAATGGCATACTTGCTGACGCGAGGATCATTCGGTTCCATACAGTCCCACAAAAGCCAAGCAGACCGCCAGGAATAGGGCAGTTTGTCGGACAGAGCAAGTTGGATCATTTCCTCAAAATTTTCGGGATGAGCTTCAATCCAGGCTACCATTTTCGCTTTGTGTGCATGCGTCAGCAAGTGTTCAAGTTCTGTCATTTAGCCTAAACCGATTTAATGATTCTAAGAAATTGCCTATACAAATGTCTGCATTAATTCTGAATAAACAAAACTCATTCAATTGAATCAATCCGCCCAAAAACAACAAAAGGTTTTGGCGAACCAAAACCTTTTGTAAAATGCTTTTCGGTAAAAACTAGAGTTTTCTCATATCCAAATTACTTATAACTTCCATCTTCATGCCCATAGCATTGATTGTGGTTGTCATAATTCCTTTTACGTTAGAAAACATACCTTCATTGTAATTGAAATAGCTGTCAAAATCGCAGGTCAAATTTGGCATCATGGCTTTGCCGATATCCATTGCCTGCTTGTCTTCATCGGTCAGTTCCATCATATTCTGCATTGGCATATCCATCATCATGGATGAATTTTGGGTTTTTACCTCGGCAGAACCGTCAGTAATATTTTTGCTCTTATCGGAGGACATTTTATAGTTCATAAGTGCCACCCCGCTATTGACTGACTTTGCAAGGATATCGATTGTATAAATACCTGTTGTAATTTTAGCCATATCGCCCTGACTGACGGCAGCGTCAGGCAAAGCCAGCATGGAAAGATAATCATAAGGCAATACTTCAATCATATCTGTGTTCTCATCCGCTTTAACATTGAGCTGCACCAGTGGCTGACCCTGTTTGAGGGTATAGCCTGATTTTAGATTGCCAGTTTTGGGATCAAATTCTGCATAAGCCTCTACTTTGAATTCACCGGCTTGACTGCCCATCTGCACTGAATTGTCGTCGACATTTGCATAAGCCAGTATATTGCCCTGTGCTGTTGTGATGAGTGTTACTTTTTTAAGGAAAACAAAATTGCCTTTTGCATCCACTTTGAAATCGCTTCTGATTGCATTGACCGGTAAATCATTTACTGAAGCCATAACAGCACCTCTTGAATCAGTAACATTAAAATCGATCAGGTATAAAGTTCCGTTGGCTTCACCATTTGCCGCAACCGAATTGATGTACATATCAAACTCTGTTTTTGTGGTGAATTTGTCTTTCATAGTCATGCCCATAACAGAAGTATTAACATCATCGACCTGATTGACGGAAAATTTGTAGCTTTTTCCTGCCACCCATCTGTAATTCATATTGACGGAACTTGACGTATTTGGTTGAACAGCAGGCTGAAGGGTAGGCTGAACCGGCTGTACTGTTGGCTGTACTGTTGGCTGTACTGGTTGTACAGGCTGAACTGTTGGTTGTACAGGCTGAACTGTTGGTTGTACAGGCTGAACTACAGGTTCTACTGGTTGTACAGGATTGTTTTGCAGCTGATTATTGTTTATAACAGGTTGTTCTGCCGGAGGGTTTGTGACTACCGGATTTGGCTGATTCAGAGGTTCTATATTCTGAAAAGGAACAGTGTACTGACTTGGGTTGTTTTTTGATTCGCTGATAGGAACTTCACCAAAATATCTGATTTTAAAACCTTTTTTTGTTTGGGTAATTTTGCCCGTAACTTCTACGCCCATTTCCTGGAAATAAAAATTTTGTTTGGCAGTGCCTAAATTTTTGTCATCGAAGATGACCAAAACAGAATTGCTTGGATTGCTGAGTCCGGTAATTTTTATGTTGGTTTGGGGAATGGTATTTTGCTTTACGCCATTGACTATGAGATAAAAAGGATTGCCATTTTCTGAAAAAACAACCAGATTTGAGGTCGTCTGCGCCTGCAACAGGCCTGTACAAATGAGCAGTGTATTTAATAGGAAAAGAATTTGTTTCATAATATAAAGATTTAGTAATCAAATAATTTTATAAAAGTGGATTTGTGTAGTCTTATCTGCAGGATTCCAAATTCAATGCCAAACTGAAAGTTCCCCTAAAGTCCAATATTTTTAAAAAAGTACTAAGTTCTATGTTAATCAGCATTTTGTCTTTCAAAAATAAATGATAAAATAGGTGCTGACTATTTACCCATTTATCAGTAAATTTTTATTTTCCAAGCTTATTTCGCTGATTGCAGTTTTAACATTCGTCAATTGTGTTACAATAAATAAAAGAAAGCTAAATAAGAATAGTAATTTTCATTCGAGTAATTTTTAGTTAGTTTTCAGACTTTTAAGCTTCAGTTCTCTCATAAAAAGAAACAGCGGAAATCCGAAAGCATAACCAATCATGACTGTAAGTATGAGATATATCCAGATTTTTTTCATCTTCAGTCTTACGCCTTCCACAAGCAGAAAAAAAGTGCCGGCAATAGTACCTGTCCAAAAATCCAAGGTCAGACTTCTGGCGTAATAATCGGAAGTCCAAGTGCTCATGATAAATTCTGAGGCATTAAAATTTCCATCGTGAGCAATTGTACCCAAAATAGCATAGTAAAAAGTCAGTCCGCCCCCGAAGAGCATGAGCAGTAAATAAAAATAGTGTTTGTTGTCTGAAAGAATTTTCATGAATTTTGGTAGTTTAGTTTATGTAAATCAACATCTTGCAGTTTTTCTTTTCTTGCCGATCTGTCCTTTGTCTGCTATTTTTTTAATATAATCTGTTGCAAAAGGAACCTTGCAGGCAGTACCGTTCATATCCACTGTAACTGTTCCAATTTTATTTGCTGTGGCAATAGCTTTTTCTGACAATTCCTTGATGAAGGAGCCAACCGTAATAACAAAACCGTTCATGCAGTACCGTTCACGATTGGAGGCGGTATGAATTTCTTTGGCTACCCGATCCAGTAACTGACTGTATTTTTCAATATCTAATTCAGTATCAGCGTGCTGTGCTGCGCAGCTTGAGAGTGTTCCCCATCCGCAAACAGCAATATTTGGCTGCTCCGATTCAATCCATTTTAAGCCCAATTCAAATCCGAAAGGCGTTTCAGAAGCGACCCAAGGCACTGCATATTCGCTCAAATAGGACCAGTAGGCTTTTTTTGCCCATGTTTCCAACTGAGCCCTTGTTATTTTCTTTTCATCGGCCATCAGTCCCGCAAGGTACATTGCATCAGAATTGCCTGTAGCAAAAAGTTCCAGGGACAGTTCATGGTTCTTTTTGGTCTTTTTAAGGATCTTTTTCAGGTCAGCTACTTTTACGCCAAAAAGCGGTTCCTGTGCGCCATGAGTCATGAGTGTTTTCTTGGTCTGAGCATCTCCATAAGAGGCAAGTTCTATCATTACTTCTTCAGCTGTCATTGGGTGATTTTATTTTATTGATTTTCAAATTTTTGATCAAAGTTTTAGTGGAATCTTATCACTCCACCAAACCCCTATAATTGCCGAGCACATCTTTATAAGCTAAGAGTTTATCACCAATATTTATTTTCCCCCATTTTCCAAAAGAGACCTTATTTTTCTGTTCTTTCTGTTTTTCATCCATTACATAAACCAGATAAGTTTCTTTTCGGCCATTTTCTCTTCTGTAAGCGTTGTTTTGCAGTCCCGAAGCGTCGCCCCATTGTGCATTTTTATCATTTCCGCTTGTTTTTATACTGCCCCCGGGCTTCCAGCGGTAAATACTGTATTTATATCTTGTCTGATAAACGGGTTCTTTGCGGTATTTCTTCTCTTGGTAGGTTTCTGTCCTGCTGTCATAAATGGGTCTTGAGCAGTATTTGTCCTCAAAATAACCGTTGCCCATGTCCATTTTACCGCAGACATACTGTTCTTCCCCAACCTTTACCTGTACAGTTCTTGTTTTAGTTTCATATCCTTCAGGTACATCTATATAATGGTGAATGGCCTGATGACTGCTGATTTCAGTGCCGCCTGAAGGGACACTCCAATCTTCTTCTGTAACTTCTCTATATTCTTCGGTAGAAATTTCTCTTTCCCAGTGCATTTGCACCACATCAACCGTGATTTTATGCTTAATGCTGAGCAGGACAATCAGTACAAAAATGACAAAACCGCTAAATCCGAGTGACCACCAAAGTAATTTATTGGTCGCTTTGAAGGCTGATTTTGTTTCAGTATTTGTGTGATAACGGCTATCGACCTTATCCTGAGTCATCAGTAATTTTGCCTGATTGCTGTCGGTAGGCACTTCATTAAGCTTATATTCACGTGCTTCCAGCTTTTTATCTGAGGCAGTGCGCAGATTGCCGCAACTTACACAGGCGACATTGTATGCTTTATTGTTGGTTTCACAAAAGGAACAGCGCCAATCGGCTCCGGCCTTGGCTTTTTTAAGTTCTTCTTCGTTTGTGACAATTTGTGCATCGCCCGGAAGATAGAAACGAACGCCTTTTGGACGAGGGGCACCACAATTGATGCATTTTGTTTCAGGGCCCAAGATACCAATGTGTCCGCACTGCCGGCAGTCCCAACGACCTACATGTATGGCCATATTGTTATTTATATTTTGGAGTATTGGTTAGAAAGATACATTCTTTAAATCAAAAGCCCAAAATGAAAAGCTGAAATTTTACTGTAAATTTTTTGCTCGGGGTTTCAAAAAAAATCTCTGTTAGCGTTTAGCTGCGGCCATTTTCAGAATTTAATTACTATTTTAATATCTTTGTTGCAGATCAAACAATAAATAGTTTATGCGCAAAGGCTTTAAATTACTTTTTTTTCTGAGCCTGATTTGTTTTTGTTACGGTCTTTCAGCACAGGACAGAGCATTGGGAATTGGATATGGAATGGGCTACACTATTGCCAACCATCCCCGTTTTCCTAAATTGAACGGACCATCACATTATTTTGAAACCAGCTGGACAAGCAGCCCCGAAAATAGCCGTTACTGGTCAAAACTGAATCAGAAAGCATCACTGAACCTGACTGCATCCTTACAGACCTTTGGTAACAATGCTGCAATGGGAGAGGCTATTGGCCTGACTCCGCTCATGAGTTTTAATCTGCTAAAACCTGCTCCTTTTTCCATGCAATTGCAGATGGGCTGGGGGATTGCCTTTCTGACTAAAAAATTCAACAGTTTTTATAACACAACAAATATTGTCATCGGGACAAATCTGAATTCCTATGTTTCCGGCCGATTGCAACTGGCCTATAGAGTCGGTGACTGGGAACCTTTTATGAAGGTTTCGTTACTCCATTATTCCAATGGCAATGCCATGTCGCCCAATCTGGGTATTAATATACCTGCTTTTCAGACAGGTATTCTCTGGCATTACAATGTAAAAAAAATAGCAATGGAAGCGGATATGTCAATGCTTCCGGAGTTTAAAAGACGCTTCAGCCCCTTTGTTCAGTTGGGATTGGGCATGACTGCCACCGTTTCAAGAGGTCCTTTTTTCCCGGTTTATGTGGTAAATTCTGGCGCTCAATGGCACTACAAACGTAGCCGTTCCCTATGGGCCGGTCTGGAATATAGCTTCAATAGCTCAGTCTATCAGTTTTTTGAAAATAACGGCAGTTCGCTCTATGAGCGTAAGGATTTTGACCGATATGCTTTTTGGTTAGGTCACGAATGGCTCTTTGGCCGCTTCGGTTTTTTTGCAATGGGCGGACTCTATTTGAATAAACATGTCTATCAGCGCAGTCTTTTTCCTACGCAGACCGGGCTGAATTTTTATCCGAGGCTGCCTTATAAATACCTGAAAAACCAGGCTTGGATAGGCGTACACATTAGAGCATATTTCGGTTTGGCCGACTATGTAATGTTACAAATGGGATACAGGTTTTAAATCAGTCATTCAGTAGCCATTCTTTGGCAATTGTTTCATTATCAATTATTTTTATTCTGTCTACCCCCAAAGTTTTAATAATATTACTGATAGACTCGTACATATAAGGGTCGTTTTTATAATAAATACACCATTTGAGATCGTGCTGATTTGTCATTTCAGGTATATGCTTCGCGAAATGAAAATTATCTGCAGTTGTCGACAATGATAATGTTTCTGAAAAATCGAAAAAGACTTTGTTGCATTGGTGTATTTTCATCATGGAAAAAGCATGTGCGAAAACATCTCTAGCTGAAGATGTATCAACAACGCCCTTAATGTTTATTTCAATATATTGATATTCAGTAAAATATTTGCTGCTTATATTATTTTGCATTATAAGAAGTATTACTTTTGCTTTCAAATGATATATTTGTTATTGCAAAAATACGAAATACTCCAATAAACTTTATTAGTTAACGAAAAAAATTGCAATATTAAGTTTATTTATTTTTTGAATTTTTTTCAAACATTTTGACCAAAAATTTAAAATATTGTATAAGAATAAGTTGTAATAATGGTTCAAAGATTTAACGAAAATATAGCTCTAAAACTGTACTTTACTGATTTTGTCCGTGATGTTTATCTGTTGTTTTTACAGGTACTTCATAAATTCAGTCGATGTTAATCCCGATGCTTTATTAGTTTAGATAAGGGTACAATGATGCATGCATAGTTATTTTTTTACTTAATTTTCTGTTTTATATTTTGACAGACTGCTTTTTAATAGATATTGTACGGAATGAGGTTTAATTGCTTTGACGGCAATACCTACAGGTGAAATATCAGTTTTATTTGTCGGGCATGGTTTCATGGTGTTGACATTTCTTTCCCTACAGTTACCCGATGCCGAAAAGGTTATATTTTATACAGATAAAACTGTATTGTCAATTTTTGGCTGGCTTATTCGAGTAATAAATGCAACTGCGCCTTCTTTATTTAATAATTGAAAAAGCACTTTTATGGCTTGAAAATTACTTTACAGAAATGATTCAGGAGAATTAAGTACTTTTTGTTTTTGAAAATATCGTTTTTAAATGAAAAATATTTTGACAATTATTCCCGCCCGCTTTGCTTCCACCCGTTTCCCCGGAAAACCATTGGTGGAGATTAAAGGCGAGCCAATGGTTTGGCAGGTTTACATGCGCGCTGTGGAAGCAGGATTTCAGCATGTTTTTGTGGCCACAGATGATATGAGAATCTTTGATGTTGTTACATCAAAAGGCGGAAAGGCAATAATGACGGCATCTTCGCACCTTAGTGGTACCGACCGTTGCGGAGAAGTATTGAGAACCCTTAATAAAAATAATTTGAATTTTGATTTTGTCATCAATCTGCAGGGCGACGAGCCTTTTATCCAGCCACAACAGCTCAGACTATTGGCGGACGGACTTGAAAAGGGAAAGGTGACCACATTGGTAAAAAAAATTGAAAAGGAAGAGCAGCTTCAAAATTCCAATATAGTGAAAGCGGTTTGGTCAAAAAAAACAGCAGAGGCACTTTATTTTAGCCGTTATCCCATTCCGTTTCTGCGCAGTGGAGAAGCTATTTTAACAAAACATGATTTTTACAAGCATATAGGTCTTTACGGTTTCGACGCTTCGCTTTTGCTTGAATTGGTAAAACTTCAACCTTCATCATTGGAATTGGCCGAATCGCTGGAACAACTGCGCTGGTTAGAAAATGGCTTCAAAATAAAGGTTTTGGAAACCCCTTTTGAGACAGTGGGAATAGATAGGCCGGAAGACCTTGTTAATTTGAGGATTTGAGAACCAAACGGAGTGAGCTCCGCGCAGCGAAACGATGTTCCATGAAATGAATTTGAGGATTTTACTCACTCCCTGCTGGTATCCCCACTCCTTAAAAAGAGGGGAGGCACAATGGTTTAGAAATTAGTAAATCTCATTTTAGGTCAAGATACCCTGCAAAAGTCATCCGTACAACTTGTCTCG
>CAINVS010000496.1 GCA_903854205.1 uncultured Bacteroidota bacterium
TATACCTGGCCTGAAGTTGCTGCTGTGGGTAAAACAGAAGCAGAACTGAAAACTGCCGGAATTCCATACAAAGTAGGTAAATTTCCATTCAAAGCTCTGGGTCGTGCCCGCGCCAGTGCCGATACCGACGGATTTGTGAAAATACTCGCACATAAAGAAACGGACGAAGTATTGGGTGTTCACATGATCGGTGCCCGTTGTGCCGACCTCATAATTGAAGCCGTTGCTGCTATGGAATTCAGAGCATCTGCCGAAGATATGTCGCGCTACTCGCATCCTCACCCAACCTTTACAGAGGCTGTTAAAGAAGCTGCCCTTGCAGCAACTGATAATCGTGCACTGCATATTTAGCAGAAATAAGATAAAAGATATAAGATTAAAGGGCTGTCCATGTTTAGGATAGCCCTTTGCTATTTTCCAATTTTTTTGATGATTTTTGTATTTTGGATAATTGTATTTTTATATATAAATATAAATATCCTTCGGGGCCTTTGAAGTAAAATATATTCGACGATAACAGTTTTCGGTAACCTTTTTGCAATTGTGGATTAAATTGTATATAATTACATTTAGTTCAGACAGGTTAAAACTGTAATGCGATGAAAATAAACCGCTTGCTTTTCTATTTTGCCGTAATGGCAGTTCCTCTGGCCGGAATTTCCGCTCAGGTTAAAGTTCAGTGGGCATCTGAACTTATTGGTTTTTCATCTGAACTGAAACCTTCGTCTTTTGGGGCAAAAGAAGTTTTGGGTTCACCCTCCGTTCAGCCCGAAAGAGGACAGACTACCTGTGCATGGGCTACTTTGAAGCCCGACGGTGAATTGGATGATTTTATTGAAGTCGGGTTTGCAGAGCCGCAACAGGTGAGCCAGATTCTTGTGAATGAGCCCATGAATCCAGGTGCAATTTTTGAGATTTATCTTTATGATACCAATGGAAAAAAATATAAGGTATTGCAGCAGGTGCCAAAGCCTATCATGCCCAAAGACAAGAATGGCCGCCTTTTCAGATATAACATTGCCCAAACTCCATATCTGGTAAAAAAACTGAGACTGGTTTTGATGAGTCAGAATGTTCCGGGTTATAATCTAATTGATGCAATCGGAATTTCTTCTGATACAGGAGCTTACGAGGTTAAAATAGAAACAATCAAAGATGCTGATTTAGTTAGCAGTCCCGAAAATCTGGGCCCCGGTGTGAACAGTAGCGGAGCTGAATTGGCCCCGCTGATTTCATCAGATGGCAGAATGCTTTATTTTACTAGGGTTAAACATCCGAAAAATGTAGGAAATCCTGAAACACAGGATATCTGGTATGCTTATATAGACAGTACCAATAATTTTGGAACAGCCTACAATGTAGGAGAACCTGTGAACAATGCCCGCAATAATGCACTTTGTGCCGTGCTGCCCGATGGACAGACCCTGATGCTTATGAACAAGTATTTGCCCGATGGAAGCAGTGAAAATGGCATCTCTATTTCTCTAAGGACAGAATCCGGCTGGTCATTTCCTTCGCCTATCGAAGTTGAAGATTTTTACAATGAACACAGAACCGGTGAATATGCGCTCGGATCGGATGGTAAAACAATTCTGATGGCGGTTCAGCGTCAGGATGCTATTGGAGAAAAAGATATTTACGTTTCCTTTAAAAAGGAAGACGGAAGTTGGGCTGCCCCTATGAATCTGGGTCCGGAAATCAATACAGGAGATTCAGAAATAGCACCTTTTTTGGCGGCTGACGGCAGAACCGTTTATTTCTCCACCGGAGGTTATCCCGGTTATGGTGGACAAGATATGTTTGTTTCCCGCAGATTGGATGATAGTTGGAAAAAATGGTCAAAACCGCTCAATCTCGGGCCAAAACTCAATACATCCGGCTTTGACGCGTACTACTCACTTCCTGCCTCCGGCAACTATGCGTATTTTACTTCAACACAAAGCAAAGTTGGCAATAGTGATATTTTTAGAGTTAAATTGCCAGAATCAGCTAAGCCTGAGCCGGTGGTTCTTATCCGTGGCCGAGTTTTGAATGCTAAAACAAATGACCCCTTAGGAGCCACAATTGCCTATGAGTCATTAACAAGCGGAAAACAGTTGGGAACGGCAAGAAGTCACCCTACGACCGGTGAGTATAGCATTGTATTGCCAAGTCGCGATGTTTACGGATTTTTGGCAGAGCATAAAGGTTTTTTGTCTTTAAATGAAAATATTGATCTTGTAAAAATTAATGAATATAAAGAAATGCGGGTTGACCTGAAACTGACTCCGCTTGAAGTGGGGGCTGCTGTCCGCCTCAATAATATATTTTTTGATACCAATAAATACAACCTCAAACCTCAGGATGAATTGGAATTGAAAAGGGTCGTGAAAATGCTGCAGGCTTATCCGAATATGCAGATTGAAATTAGTGGGCACACCGATAATGTCGGTGCAGATCAGAGCAATCTGACGCTGAGCAGCAATAGAGCCAAAGCGGTTACAGATTACCTTGTAGCGAAAGGCGTTGCCAAGAACAGGCTGCAATCTATAGGATTGGGAAAAACTAAACCTGTGAGTGATAATAAAACAGAGGAAGGACGAGCCTATAACAGGCGAATTGAAATGAAAGTCCTAAAAGTAGAATAATCAAACAGAAATATAATAAAATCAAGCGATAATTATAAAAAACCAATTAACTCAAAGCTGCAAACAAATTTAATAAAACCTATTGTTGATTATTTGTAGTAAAAATTCATTTGAATAATTGGATTGTTGCAATTAAGTACGATAAATGTGTTAATATTCGCAAAGCCTAAGAGCTATTGTATTTTTTATGCGGAGGTATATGGACTTATTATTACTTTTTGAGTAGTCAAGCAATGTAAGTATAAAATCTATTTTACATTAGAACATGGAAGCAAAGATCGGAAAATCTTATCCTTTTAAATAATCGTTTATTAACAGCTTATTATTCCCAAAAAAATGCATTACGAACGTCAGTATAATCTCCTGTATGTCCTAGAACAAAATGAAAAGGCTGCAGAGAATAAAGGAATTATGCGAGCTATCAGTACCAGTCCTAAAAATTTTGAAATTTCTTACCGGAATATACTTGTTTATGATATTCCCAAAGACCTGCTGTTGCCAATTTTTAAAGATGGGGAATTGAAAAAAGATGAAACCGTACATCAGATGCTGTTTGAACGCAATATAGAAAATGGGCAACTTTTTTGTGAAAGTAATCTAAATATTACGCCATTAAATAACTTCCAAATTCAACGGGAGCTCAACGAAAACCTATTGATTGAAACCAGAATCGGCAATAAACACAAGCTTTGGACCTCAGATAAATGGGGGTTTGAAAAACATATAATTGCTGAATTTGATAAGGATAGCTATTGGCATCTGGATGCTTTTAATGCGGTACTGCATTTATTCAGTCAGGATTCCAGCGGAAAATTGCTGATTAAAAATTTAGAATGGTAACAGATTAATTTGATTATCAGATTGCCAGAAATCAGATTGTCAGATGTGATGATTCATGAGTAAAGCTATTCTGTTACTTTCGTTTTCAACTGGTTCCCGTCATATATTTCCTTTCATCTTTCATCTTTCATCAATCATCTTTCTTAATGGACTGGGTCAAGGAATTTTACAGTAAACAAAACGAATGGTTTGGTGTCTATCTGGGTAAGGTTGACGAGTCGCACCACAAACGCGCCTGGTTGGTTCAGGAGATGGCTTCCATTCGAGGAAAAGCCAATGTTTTGGAATTGGGTGCCGGAGGAGGACAGACCGCTGCGGCTATTGCTAACCTTGGGCATAATGTGACAATGATTGAATTATTGCCGGAATCTGTTTCCTGTGCCGAGAAAATAGCTGCCGAAGTACATCAGGGTAGTCTCAAAGTTATACTTGGTGATTTTTATTTGACAGATTTTGAACCAATTTTTGATGTGATATGTTATTTCGATAGTTTTGGTATTGGTACTGATTCAGATCAGAGAATGCTCCTTAAAAGAGTTGCCTCATGGTTGAAAACCGATGGAGTTGCAATTGTTGAAGTAGGTGCAACTTGGTATTGGGCAAGATCAGCCGGTATTGAAATGGATCTTGGAGGTGGAATGCGCTGCTATGGATTTGATCCGGTCGGTTGCAGACTTATCGACAAATGGTGGCTTCCCGAAAATCCGGAGGAATCTTATTCTCAGTCACTTCGCTGTTATACTCCCGCTGACCTAGAAATGCTGCTGGAAGGCA
The DNA here is from genome assembly GCA_903854205.1 of uncultured Bacteroidota bacterium. GTDB lineage: Bacteria > Bacteroidota > Bacteroidia > Chitinophagales > Saprospiraceae > Saprospira. The sequence goes on from CAINVS010000496.1 coordinate 4,242, forward strand.
CAGGTCTAAAGGTTGATGAAATAAAACCCGGAGGTAAAGTAGATTTTGAAATTATGGAATTTATTGAAAAAGCAGAGCTCAATGAGGCAATGACTTATTTTGTAAGATTGTCTAAATGTTCGGTCTAAATTTTTCAATAAAAAATAAAATTATACACGCTAAATATTTTTAATTTTCAAATTTTATTTGTAAATTGCTATGTATTTTGGACGTAGCTTACTTTTAGTCAGTAAAATTTACCCAAACTAAGCTGTTATCGCTTGTCTAAAAATGGGTTTTTTATCGTTTTTTTAATCAGTTAATTTTTTCAGTTATGAACATTTTTGTAGCGAAATTGAACTTCAGCACTACCACTGAAGACCTTCAATCGCTTTTTGAACAATTCGGAGCCGTTGATTCCGCGAAAGTTATTGTTGACCATGAAACTGGAAAGTCTAAAGGCTTCGGTTTTGTTGAAATGACAAATGATGACGAAGCACAAAAAGCTATCGACACTTTGAATCAAACCGAATTCCAAGAGCGTACAATCGTCGTGAAAGAAGCCCGTCCTAAAGAGGATAACCCTAAATTTGAGAAAAAATCTTACGGCGGTGGCGGTGGCTACGGTGGTAACAAAGGCGGCGGTGGCGGTGGCTACGGCGGCGGTGGTGGCGGTGGCTACGGCGGAAACAAAGGCGGTGGCGGTGGCTACGGCGGAAACAAAGGCGGCGGTGGCGGTGGCTACGGTGGCGGCGGTGGTGGTGGCTACGGCGGAAACAAAGGCGGTGGCGGTGGCTACGGCGGAAACAAAGGCGGTGGCGGTGGCTACGGTGGAAACAAAGGCGGTGGAAACAGTGGCGGAGGTTACGGCGGCGGCGGAAACAAAGGCGGCGGCAAATACGAAGAGGACGAATACTAGAATATTATAATAAGGAAACTTATTTATAGCATAGAAATTTCATCGGAGAGTAACTTACAGGTTGCTCTCCGTTTTTTTTGACACTAAACAAATGCACTTAATAAAACTGAGTAAAAAAAATAAGCTCAAATACGTCATTAAAGTTCGTAATGTCCTCCAAAAAACGAAAACCTTGAAACCCGAAGGCTTCGCTATACGAACTGAATTTCTAATTAAGGATCAGGAATAAATGCTATTTGTCCTCATCTTCAATCTTGTCGATGAGGTTTTTTATTTCTCCTTTGAGGTCTTTATGAATATGTCGGTTCAAAGGCTGATCATATTTTTCAGTTAACAGACTGTACTGTTGCAGGCATTGTGCCTGGTATTCCAATTCTCTTTCAATATCTTCAAGAATAGATTCGTTTTTCAGTGCATTTACTTCAATATCTGTCCTGTCTTCCAATTCGGCAATTTTACCCTTGTGTTTTTTTATTTTTTTTAATTGCTCGTTTTGTTTGTGAATGCCATTGATTTTGTTCAAATTTTCCAAATGCGAGGCCTGTAATCGTCTGAATAATTCAACCTTAGCCATAAAAAGATCTAAATGTTCATTATAGAGCAGTAAAACTCTTTGAGTATCAGTTAAAATAGCCGGATCGATTTCCTCATTCAAATCTCTTGTGTAGTAATAACGCTTTTCATTGCTAATTGGATTATGCAATATAAAAAATGCAGGTTTGTCCTTTAGGTGAACAAATGTAGGATTGCCAATGCCTTCGAGCAGGTCCAATTGCATTTCTATAACTTTGTTAATTTCCTCTATACATTTCTTTTCACCGCGTTCACTTTCAAACTGTGCATTGCGCAGTTTTTTTTCCACAGGAAGATCAAGAAGTAGCGTTTTCATTATTGTATCCTGCTCCATGTCTTCATCAATAATGTCCTGATTTGCAATTTGATTTTTTGTATGCCATAATGCCAGAACAGTAAGCAGCCCACCTCCAATTATCGCACCTATGATTAATCCTGTCAACATGTTTTTTTCATAATTTTTATGAGGAATAATTTTGCTTTAGCAAATTTACTGCTTTTGTTTGTTTGGAATTTTATATTTTGCTTAATTCGGGGATTAAATAATATTTTGAAATCAAAAAAAGAGTGAGCTAAATCAGGTATAAGATTTATAGAAGCTCTTACCACTGAAGATTAAGCTACTTGGTTATTGAACGATAAAACAATTTAGTAAAAACGCACTCATAAAGTTACCAAATTTAATCTGAAAGAATTAACTTCCAATAATTTGGTTATTGTTTCAGAACAAAAAGCAGCAATTTCCCTAAATTCAGGTATTGTCAGAAACTGCGATACAGATTTACTGAAAGCTCAACTGATGGAGCCGGTGCATAAACTGGTAAAATTGGGATATAAATTTGGTGCAGATTGGTTTGAAAATCAATTGGAATCGGCATTTGATATGGCTTGGTCGTCAATCAGGAATTTTTTTTTATAAAAATGAATAATTATTCACTAAAAATAAAATTATGAAAAATGTAGCTTTAATCACCGGCGCATCCTCCGGAATCGGTAAGGAATTGGCAATTATACATGCTGAGAAAAAAGGAGATATGGTGCTTATAGCCCGCAGCGCTGATAAACTTAATGCGTTGAAAATAGAATTGGAGCAAAAGTTTGGTATCAAGGTTTATGTTATTGTAAAAGACCTGAGCCAAAGGGAAGCTGTACAGGAAATCTATGAGGAGCTTCAGCAAAAAGGTATTGCAGTTGAATATCTTATAAACAATGCAGGTTTTGGTGGTTTAGGACAGTTTGCCGAGAGAGATTGGAAAACCGATGAGGAAATGATTCATTTAAATATTCGTGCGCTGACAGCTCTTTGCAGAATTTTCCTTCCAGATATGATCAAACGCAATAGTGGCCGTATTCTGAATGTTTCTTCTACGGCATCGCTCATGCCCGGGCCATTACAGGCAGTTTATTTTGCATCAAAAGCTTATGTGACTTCGTTTAGCAATGCTTTATCCGAAGAGTTGAGCAATACTAAGGTAACTGTTACAGCACTCCTGCCCGGCGCAACTGCTACCGAATTTGGCGCTGTCTCCGGCATGGACAAAACAGAGATGTTCAAAAAGACATTTCCGGCAAGAGGAGTGGCAGAAGATGGTTACAATGCCATGATGAAAGGAACGCTTAATAAAATTACAGGAATGAGTTTTTATCAAAAACTGACGATGAGTCTAATTCCTTTAATTCCTACTAAGTTTATTATAAAAATGGTTAAAAAAATGCAGGCCGTAAAATAGTTGTTTGGGTTAAGTAAGCATATTTTATACTTGTAGTAAAAATAAGAAAAGGCGAAAGTGAGCTCACTTTCGCCTTTGTATTTATAGCAATTGTCTGATTATTTAGCCAAAACTTTGTTTACCAGATCGGCTGCTTCCTGAAGAGTAACAGCTGAATGTACATCCAAGCCTGAATCGTCGATCAGTTTTTTGGCAACTTCAGCACCATTTCCCTGCAAACGAACTACGATTGGAATAGTAATATTACCGATGTTTTTGTATGCATCAACAACACCCTGTGCAATACGCTCGCAACGAACGATACCGCCAAA
>CAINVS010000497.1 GCA_903854205.1 uncultured Bacteroidota bacterium
ATTTGCAATCGGTCTGGCCTGGGTCAGCCCGGGCTGAAGCCATAAGACACTTCTATTGTATTTATTTACAATAGAAGTCCTTGAGTGTTTTTTATTAAGATTTTGACTAGGCTTAAAGGGAAAGGAAACATTATAAGCAAATTAATAATTAAATATATGAGTCAGATTTCAGGGTATAACACCCCTCTTTATCAGGAGGTAATTTTCAGCTACAAGCATTGCTTGTTATTTACAAGTATTACCTGTAACAGAACCTATATATTTAAACGATTAAATAAATATTGTATGAGTTCTCTTATAGTATCATAATTTTTATGTTACAATAAATCAGTAGATTAAAAGTCCCTTTGACGATTTGGGCATATAAACTTAAATGAATAGATTCGCATATAACCACTTACCATAATCAGGGTTACCCACCCCAAAATGGGTGTGTATATCTGGTTTTGTCAGGGATATAAATAAGTTATGAGTAATGATGCTGTTTTGCTAATTTCACAACAACAAATTATTAGGTTGCGAAATTCAGTAATATTCATAATGATTATTATTATACATTTACATAAACAATTTTAACATGAAAACACTATTATTGATACTGCCATTTCTATGTTTAACTAACATAAGCTTTTCACAAAAAGATACTAACACTGTTCAAGACACTAATACATATCGTTTTGTTAAAACCGATGGGGGTGAATTAATTGGAAAAATACTTAGCCAAGACGCACGTGAAGTTCTAATATTAACCTCTGATAATAGGAAAATTTACATTCCTCAGCACACCATAAAAGAAATGGTTATTGTGAATACTTCTGACTTTAATAGTAAAGGAACATTCATCGGTGAAGACAAGTTCGCGACTAGGTATTTTATAACAACAAATGGATTACCCATTAAAAAAGGGGAACATTACGTCCAATGGAATTTATTCGGTCCTGACTTTCAATTTGGCGTAGGCAAAAATTTCGGTGTTGGAATTATGACTTCGTGGTTAGGAGTGCCAATTATAGGAACAATTAAAAAAAGCTGGGAGCTCGGAGAAAAAACGCAGTTTGCAATTGGCGGGTTGATAGGTACTGCTTCTTGGGCCAGACCTGATTTTGGTGGTGCTTTGCCTTTCGCCACTCTTTCATTTGGAGATAGAACAAAAAATCTCGCAATTTCTGGAGGGTATGGTGCTATTTGGCAAAACGGAGCAGTTGATGGGAGAGCTCTCACTAGTATTGCTGGTATGATTAAGGTTTCTCCAAAAATTAGTTTAGTGTTCGATTCATTTATTCTACTTCCAGGTAAAACCGAAACTATAACTAACACTTATCAATCGAAAAAACCCGGTTTTGCAATGCTTATTCCTGGAGTAAGATGGCATCAGGCGGAAGGTAAAGCAATTCAATTCGGATTTACAGAACTATATGCACAAGGTGAATTTTTACCAATTCCAATTCCAATGGTACAATGGTATAGATCTTTATAATAGAGATACTCATAACAGCACCTAAAAGAAATTGACGGTTTAGTGGTTAAATGGCGTTTTGTGCTTCTTATCAAATTTCTTTGTTACAGAAAGTTTTATGCTGAAAATCGTCAACTTCTTTTAGCTGCAAACCGTTACCACCAATGCTAAAAAGACAGACGACACAGCAAGACAATGACTAAAAATGGACTCAACATACAGACCATATCGACCAAGCGGACAGACTTTCAAACTGACCGTGTTTTGCTTTTGGGACAAGTGACAGAAAAGGAAGAAAAAGCCCACCCTTCGCATTTTTTAAAATTTCTTTTAGCCAGCCGCACAAGTGGCACATTTGGTTTTGCCCGAGACACAAGTTGACCCTTCGCAAAACCAAAAGAGCTAAAATTTTCCAACCACACTAAACGAATGAAAATCACTTCGACAATAACGAGTATGACCGACTTGGTGGGAACAATAAGTCCAGAGCATTCGGTTTTATTTTAAAAATTGGACCTTTCTCTACAACGCTTCCGGTTGGTTTTCTTTTTATCAAGTGGTCAAGGGTAATGATTCCTTGTTCTAACAAAATATCAAACTGAGAAACAATTGGCTTTTTTGTGTGCTCAACTTTTTTGTATTGAAAATGTTCTTTTCCACCAATCGTGAAAGAATCGGCAGCAATCCAAAAAGTTTCATTGTGCTTTTCAAGCAGACGCTTATGTAAAGTTTCTAATCCCCAGACAACAAAATCTCCAGCACTCGATTTATCAGAATTTTCAATAAGTTGACTAATTTCATTATCCATTTTCAACTTCAAACCTTGCGAATTCCTTACAAGTGTGGAAACTGTGCAATACAATTTAAAATCTTCTCCACGACTGTAACCAAAAGCATTTAAGATTTCGGCAGAACTTTTGAACTTGCTTAAATTCCAATCTGGAACCTGGGCGAACAGATTTTTTCGGTTACCTCTTTTATCGCGATACGACTTTAATTCAATGCCTTTGTAATCTGGTTTCTTTGACGAATTTATATCAATTCCCAAAAGTGTTTCAAGTGTTCTTCCAATTGCAGTATCGGCTTGTAACATTGCACGAACTGGTCCTTTCGTAGCAATTTTATTTAAGAGAATCAATAGTTCTTCTGCAACTTCATTAGAAATTTGATTTATTTCATTAACCAAATCCTGAAGCGGATTTGATATTTTACTTTCAATTAACTTGTGTAGATCAAGTTGCGTAATATTCAAAACATACAAATCACTTTCAAAAGCAATTATTCCTAAAATATCGTTTGCCTTTGAATAAGCCCCCAATCCTTTGAACCAAATTCTAGGGTCACCTTTTTTGGTGTTTGGACGATATAACGAAGCAACCGAATTTACTAATGAATCAGGAGAAATTAAAAATGAGTTAATTTGAATTTTACTTTCCTGACCTTGTTTTTGCAGTTCAAAATCGTGAATATTATTGGCTTTCAAATAGGTTCGTACCGAACCTGTAGCATCCAAAATCGACTTTTCGAATCCAGTTCCAGTTGGTTCAATCAGACAAAGTTCAACAGATTTTTCAGTTAGAAGTTTTATCCTATTTATTTCAAGGGTGGTTAATTGCCTCATCAATGACTACTTTATATTTTTTAATATTTCCAATGCAACAGCACGAGCCATCAAAGGCGGAACTGCGTTCCCAACCAAAGTAAATTGTGGCACTTCAAATTTACGTTTATTTCCACCAGTTGAACGCTTTCCTTGAAAAACAAACGAATCATCAAATGATTGCAACCTTGCCATTTCTCTAACGGTTAATGCTCTTGGATTTGAATAATGTATATAGTCATCCGCAATCGTCATAATAGTTGAACTCTGAGAATTTGGTTTTAAAACGTTGTAATTCCTTTTTTCAGAATCCAAGCCGATTTTTTTTAATTCCTTTTTAGCTAAATCGTAATCGCCTGTCCTTAGAATGACATCAAGTCTTTTTACAACATCATCATTTTGTTTGCTAGTTTTATGATTATGTAATGGTGCAACAATATGCGATAACGTATTTTTTAATTCTTCAAAATTTCTAACATAAAAAGGATTTTTAGCGTTTATAAACCGTCCGTTTAATCTTCCCTTTTTTGACCATTCTGCATAAGTTAGACCTTTCTTTTCCTCAGGCTTTCCGTCTATTGCTCGTTTCTTTAAAAGAGATTCCATTTTTCGAGTAGAACCGTTATACTGTGCTTTTAAATCGATTTTTTCATAATCAAACTTCTCTTCATCGTTACCAACAAAATCTAAATCATACAATGCTTCAAATACAGTAACTTTTTCCTTTTCGGTTACTGTTGGCGGAACAGCCTTTATCAATTTCTGGTCTTTGCGACAGCCTATAAACAAAACTCGTTCTCTGTTTTGCGGAACACCGTAATTTGAAGCTAACGCAACAAAAGGTTGGTCAATATTATATAATCTAATATGCGATAAAATCTCTTCAAATTCAGTTTCTGCCTGTAACGCTTTAACATAAGGTTGTAACCCCTGAATACACTCCTCAAATGAATTATTATAAATCTCTAAAGCAGAAATTATTTCAGAAATTTCATTTTGAAATGCTTTTGTAGGTTTCAAATTATTAAATGCTTCGTGAATTTGTTCAATAATCGAATCCGATTCTAAGGAAGTCAAAAAAGAATCAAATTTTTCAGCGAAAAAATCATTATCTAAATCACTATGAGCCTTTTCTAATATCACTTTCTTTCTAACATAGGCTAATTCTTTGCTTCGTTTTAGTAAGTTAAAACCATGACGGATTGTATTTATATTAATATCCGTTTTACTTGTTTTATAATCAGCAATTTTTGGAGTTAACAAACGAAATTTATTTTCAATAATCTGAATATAACTTTCTCTTAGTTTCTCCAACTCCTTTTCGTTTGCTGATTCAAATTGCATCCGCAAATTATAGCAATCCAAAGTAAATGCTTTTTCTTTTTCTGCTTTTCTAAGCTTTGCTAAAAAATAAATTAACTGGTGAAATTCTTTCAAATCCACAATTGACTTGATTTCTTGCAGAATCATTTCTTTTATCTTTCCACCTTCTTTTGTAAGGATTCCTTTTACGTTTTCCATCACAAAATACTTTGGACGAAGCACTCGAATTACATTTAAGTAGTGAGCAAACAAATCATCCTTTTTATCAAACTTCTTACGTTTTCCTGCTAAACTAAAACTTTGACAAGGTGGTCCGCCACAAACAACATCAACTTGTCGACTTTTTAATTTCTGTAATAAATTATCTAAAAAATCTGGTTCAGTAATATCTTGACGCAAAAATTCTGCATCCATTCCAAGTTGGTAGTTATATCGAGCAAGATGAGTTAATTCGCAATTTTCATTTATATCGCTTCCTAATAAGAAATCATAATATCTATTTCCATGCTCCGCTTGTAAAAATCCTTCACTAAAACCACCAGCACCAGCAAATAAATCGACAAAAGTTGTTTTTGTTTTTCCCTCATATTCGGCTGCATCTTCGCAGACCATTTTAATATCGGTATTGACTTTTCGACTATTTACCAAGGACAAAATTTTCACTTTTACCTTTTTATCTGTAAACTGAGAATGTGGAACCGCATCAAAATATTTTTCAACCTCTTGCTGTAAAAACGACAAGAACTTATTTATTGACTTATATGTGTATTCCGACTCTTTGACAACTTGGTTTTTATTATCCCAATCCTTTTTTAAAATTTTTTCACCAGTTGCGACTTTGACTTGGACATCTTTTTGCCTAATAACAAGATGGATTGGAAACTTTTTGCTTTTATCAGCTTTATCTAGGTAGAATTTTACATTTATCATATTGCGGACATTTTTACGAACACGGACAAATTTACGGACAAATATGAAACTCGCAAGAAAAAAGTGAATAATTTTCCAACAGCACTAAGCACACACATTTGCAATTCACACAAGCCGACCCTCAAGACAAAAATTGCAAAAGAGTGTGCTTTCTCCAGCCCAGACAGAGCTACAAATTGACAATTTACTGCTCGACAGAAAAGAAGGGCAGCTTGTAACAGCACCTATAAAAAATTGGCGAGATAGTGCTTCGTATGAAAGTTTGTTTTAAATTTGAAGTGTGTGCTTCGTAAAAAGTTTTGTGGTAAAAATCGCCAACTTCTTTTAGCTGCAAATCGTTATAAGCAAATTAATAATTAAATATTTGAGTCAGATTTCAGGGTATAACACCCCTCTTAATCAGGAGGTAATTTTCAGCTACAAGCATTGCTTGTTATTTACAATTATTACCTGTAAAAGAACCTTTATATTTAAACGATTAAATAAATATTGTATGAGTTCTCTTTTGGTATCATAATTTTTATGGTACAATAAATCAGCAGATTAAAAGTCCCTTTGACGATTTGGGCATATAAACTTAAATGAATAACTTTGTGAACAACCCCGAACCCAAATCAGAGTTATTCGCCAGAATAAGGGTGAGTATCCCTAATTTTATCAGAGGTATAAACTAGTTACCACGAATGCTAAAAAGACAGACGACACTACAAGACAATGACTAAAAATGGACTCGACATACAGACCATATTGACCAAGCGGACAGACTTACAAACTGACCGTGTGTTGCTATTGAGACAGGTGGCAGAGAAAAAAGAAAAAGCCCACGCTTCGCATTTTTTAAAATTACTAGCCTCCCCGCATTGCACACATTTGGATTTGCCCGACACACAAGCCGACCCTTGGCAAAATCAAAAGAGTGCAATTTTTGTCAACGCACTAATGAAAATAAAAACGTAAATGAAAAAACTTAGAGTTATAGATTTTTTTTGTGGTGCTGGAGGTTTTTCTGAAGGATTCAGACAGATGGGTTATGAAATTATTTATGGTTTCGACCATTGGAAACCTGCTGTAGAAACTTTTAACCATAATTTCAATCTGAATTGTGAAGTAAAAAACATTTTAGACTTTAAAGGTTCAATCGTTGAAATTGAAAATTTGTCAAATACTGAAATTATTATAGGAAGCCCTCCTTGTGTGAGTTTTTCTAGTTCAAATAAATCAGGCAATGCAGATAAATCATTAGGGGTTGAATTAACAGAAACTTTTTTAAGAATAGTTGCTGTAAAAAAACACCAACCTAATTCCATACTTAAAGCTTGGTTTATGGAAAATGTTGTGAATTCAAAAAGATATTTACAAACAGCATATACTTTCAAGGATTTAGGGTTAACTGAATGGGCAAATAAAAATAGAATTAGTCCATCAAATATTGCGATTGATCTTTACGAAAATTCTGCCATTATAAACTCTGCTGATTATGGTTCTTTTCAAGCAAGAAAAAGAGTAATTTCAGGTGAAATTATTAAAAAGGGTAAACTCATTTTACCAATTGCATTAAATTCAAAAGATGGGCTTGATGGCAAAAAGAAATATCTGTCTATTGGGAAAATGAAGGAAAATATTCCACACCCATTTACAAAACTTTCCGATAGAATTATATCTGACCCACAGTATCAAATTAGCATTTTGCAAAATCAGTTGACAGATCATTTTTATGATACAGGAATTTATAAGGTGGAATGGAAGTTTTCGAAATATTGGAAAATAAATCACCCATTTATGGGAAAAATGTCATTCCCAGAAAATGAAGATAAGCCGAGTCGAACAATAACAGCAACAAAGATTGCCAATTCAAGAGAATCCATAATTTACAAATCAGAGATTAAAAGAATTGGGGATGGTGAATATAGATTGCCTACTGTTAGAGAGGCTGCCGTAATTATGGGATTCCCAATTACATTTCAATTCATTGGTGCTGAAAACAATAAATGGCGTTTAGTTGGAAACGCAGTTTGCTGTTCAGTCAGTAGAGCTTTTGCTAAAGTTGTATTAGTTGAATACCAAATTCCTATTCCAAACTCCTTAGAAATTAATCGGAAGCCAAAAATTAAAGGGGTAATTAACCTAAACAACTTTAAATTAAGATTATTTAATAAATCACCTATCAAAAATAAAGACTCAAGATTTAGAAGACATGCTATTAAAGATGGAAACTTAACAGTAACCTTATCCAACTATGATATTGAGAAAAACACAAAATCAGCCGAAGGTAAATGGTTCACTTCTATTCAATATGGTACTGGTAAAGGATTTCCAATTCAGAAAATTAATGATATGTATTACAAAAACCTTGAAGAAATAATAAAAGAATTCAAAGGAGGAAAGGAGTTTTTGAAATTTATCAATAATGGATTTTCAGAGAAAATTGGTGACGCGAAAGAACTACAAAAACTTTATGAACTTCAAAAATCAACCAATAAATATACAGAACCAACTGAGATAGTTGATTCCGTTCATGAGTTAATTGATAAACTTCATCTTGAAAATGTGGAAGTTGAGCAAAAGAAATTGAAAGTATTCAAACATAAGGAGAAAGTTCCAGTGAAGCAATTCTTCGCATTATATGCTATTAATAAAATTTCAACTATTGCAAATGGGAATTGATTATGCCAATACACTTTATTGATAATTATCCAAAAAACAATTTAGAATCTGTTGTTATCAATCATGATGGTGATACTCTTTTTGGTGAACTTTGGTTGTATAAGCAGTTTTTATCTTTCAATGAAAACAAATTTATTGAGGATGAAACGTGGTATCTGAAGCATAATTATAATTTATCAACCCATCCTGCAAGCAAAAGAAAGGTCGAGGGTCAGGTGGATTTTATCTTGCTTACTAAACAGGGTTTGCTAATTATTGAAGTTAAAGGCGGTGGATTAAGAGTGGATGAAAACGATTGTTATTATTCTTATAATAAAACTGGGGAGTATCAAACTCAAAACCCCTTTAATCAAGCCAAAGAGTATATGCATTCCTTAAATGAACTTCTCGATAAAAAAGCTTTTATTTATAGGGCGGTAGTTTTACCTCACGAAGTGGGATTTGAATTGAAAGGTATTCAATTGGAAGGGTATAAAGATTTGTTTTTCTCAAAAAGGAGTTTTAGACATTTAGATGAAGATACAGATGCCAAAGCAGTAAACAGTCTTTTTTTTCAATTTATTTCGGAACTTGCTAATAAATCAAAAAGAAAAATAATTCGAGAATTAAATCCTGGTTGGTCATTCGATAAAGTAAACAAATTGATTTTTGAATTTTATCCAGAATTAAAATCTAAAGAAATTCAAAGGCTAAAAACAGAATTATTTCCAACACAAACGTCTTATGGTTATAATCCTGATAGAATTAATAGTGAAATTATTCTTGAACAAAATTATGAAACTCTTAAAGGACTTAGAAGAAATATCAGAGTTTTGATTCAAGGAGCACCGGGAACAGGGAAAACGGTTCTTGCTACAAAATTCATAGCTGAGAATCTTCTAAAACAACACAAAGGAATATTTTTTTGTGCAAACTTGCTTTTGCGTTCAAGACTTGAAAATATTATAATTAATCAATTTGATCTTGATTCTAATTTTATTTCATTTAGGATTTTTTCAAATGCAGTAACACTTGAAAGTATTGATTTTGATATCGATTTTTTGGTATTTGATGAGGCGCAAGAGTATTTTAATACTGGACTATTCGATTTTATAGAGAAATTAAACGTAAAACTTCAAAATCCAAAGATATTAGTGTTGTTTGATCCAAATCAAAGTATCATTTCTGATTCAAGTGATTTGACATTTTATACAGACTATTTTATTGAAAATGGTTATACTCATTATTTATTTGATGAAATATTTAGATGTATTCAACATCTAAATATTTCTACAATTGCGAAGTACATATTAGTTAACAATTTTGCAGGCTTAGCAAAGGATTTCCCTAAACATATACTTATGGCAGAATCTAATTCAGATAAATTAGGGCTCATTAGTGATATAATAAAAGAACCGCGCTTTAATAATTCCGGGAAAATCATATTAGTTCATAGTAACTTAATTGGTAGTTTTAAAACATTTGTGAAAGATTATTATAAAGACGAAATTGAAGAATTAACAGAATTGAACATTAATCAAATTACATCAAGAATAAGATATACAACTCCATTAAAATATAAAGGACTTGAAAATAAAGCTGTTTATTTAATTACAGATGAGTTGAGTGAAAAATCTAAAACACAAAACTATGTCGCAGTCACAAGAGCAATGGAAAGTGTAAATATTATTTTATGGAAACAGTAGAGTTTCATCCAATCCATAAAGTTGTTCTTAACACTTTAAATATTGAAGCCGATTACAGATTGGAAGTTACTGGTAGTTGGTATTTTAAGTTTTTAAATTCAGAGGTGAAGGATTTAATACTTTCAATTCCATCCTTTGATCTTGAGTTTTCTAAGATTACTTATTCCTATATTCGACTTTTTTCTATCACATATAATTTATTTCACAACAAACAACTCGAAAGTTTTGAGGGAACTTGCCTTTTTGATGTTTTTGAATACAAGCCGAAAAGAGCGGTAAGTGATATTAATGGTGTTCTTTTATATTTCAAGACTATCAATAACAGTATTGCTTTATGGGGAGAGGATACAATTACGGAATTAAATCAGTTTCTACCCGTTTTTAAACGGGAGGAAATTGCTTCAAGCAAGGAATTAGAAACTATCTACAATTCTTATAAATTATTTAAGGCAATTAGAAAATACAAAGTAATTAATTATCCCGTATTAATTGATTTAA
>CAINVS010000498.1 GCA_903854205.1 uncultured Bacteroidota bacterium
GAGACCAAGCGACAGCGCGCTCGCAGAACGCCGACCCCGTCATTAGGCAGGGACAGGCTATAATTAAAAAGCATTTTTAGAAAAACAAAAATCATTCAATTAATGCATGGAAAATAAGTTGTAACTTAGTCAATGAATGATAAATAACAATACTAAAAGGCTATGACCCGACATTTATTGAAGGACCTGAGCGAAATGATTCGAAAGGATGTTATTTCAACTGAGGCCGCAGAAAAGATAAAAGAATTTTACCGTGAAAAACAACCGGAGGCGAGAAATCAGCTCTTTATCATTTTTGGCATTCTGGGTGCAATTCTGGTTGGGTTGGGATTGGTTCTCATAATTGCTCATAATTGGGAAGGGATGAGTCGGGGACTAAAAACAGTGTGGGCACTACTGCCTATGTTGCTTGGTCAGGCGCTTTGCCTCTATGTACTGATAAAACGAAGTGATAGCGCAGCCTGGAGGGAAGGCAGTACGGCATTTCTCTTTTTTGCTGTGGGTGCCTGTATTTCACTGGTCGGTCAGATTTATAATTTTCCGGGTACGTTAGCCTATTATATGATGACCTGGATGCTGTTAGTTTTTCCGCTCATGTACGTGATACGGGCATCGATTGGCTCGATGTTGTTTATCATTGGCGTAAGTTATTACGGATTGGTATCCAATTTTGGATATCTGCCCGATAGAGGGCCTGATTATTGGTATTGGGCTATGCTGGCATTGGCAGTCCCCTATTATTTTATGCTGCATAAAAAAAGTCCGAGCGGCAGTTTTATGATTTTTCATCATTGGCTGTTGGCCATCTCAGTGTCTATTATGCTGGGACCGCTGATGTGGGGTTCTGAAAATGGTTGGGTTTTACTGTTTCCTTTATATACTGTCCTTTTCGGATGGTACTATCAGATTGGGCATACACCTTTTGCAAAAGGGCCTAACGGATATTTGATTTTAGGTTCAATGGGGGGAATAACGGTGACTATGATTGGCACCTTTAGAGGTTTTTGGTCCGCTATTTATGAACAATCTGCCGGAGCATTTTCCTCCGTTACCGGAATTTTAAGCTTATCAATCTTAATAATGGCCGCTGTAGGTACATTGATTTGGAGATACCAAAGAGAAAAAACACTGGCTTTTGATCCCATCAATTTTCTTTTTATAGTTTATCTGCTGATTTATTTACTGGGCCTGACTGCGGGATCTATATCAGCAACCATTTTATGTAATATATTGGTAGGAGCTTTAGGCATTTTGACAATAAGAGAGGGCGCAAAAACGGAGCATTTGGGAATATTAAACTATGGTCTGTTAATTTTATCTGTATTAATTGTTTGCCGGTTTTTTGATTTAAATATCAGCTTTGTTATTAGGGGTTTAATGTTTATACTAATCGGGATTGGATTTTTTGCGGCCAATTATTTTATGATGAACAGAAAGGGTCCGAGAGCGGGAAAATAGGAGCCGGCGCTTTGAAAAAGAGTTCAGTCGTGATTGGAAAGTCAAAAGTATACAGAAAACAGCTTATTCATATAATCAAATTTTCAGTAAAGCTATTATGAAGACAAAAACCTATTACATTATAGCATTTGCGGTCATTGCACTGATTCAGGCCTTTGTTCCTGTAAACATGATCCTTCACCATGAGGAAGTACTGACAGATGGAAACTTATATAAATTTAAGTGCGCTCCTGTTGATCCCAACGATCCTTTCAGAGGAAAATTTGTTGCTTTGGCTTATGAGGCTGAAAGGCACGATATAGCTGCTGCTAATTTCAAAGAGGGTGAGCAGATTTTTGTGCTTTTGGAAAAAGATGCAGATGGTTATGCAAAAATTGGGACAGTGCAAAGTGATGAATTTAATACGGGAGATTATTTTTTGGCCAAAATCCGGGGTGTATCAGAGTATCAGCTTTTACTGGAATTTCCATTTAATCGATATTACATAGAAGAATCAAAGGCCAAAGCTGCTGAAACTGTTTACGGCAGAACTAATCAGGAAGCAGTGGCGCATATTTATGTAAATAAAGGATCAGCCGTGTTAAAAAAACTGATGATCGGAAATAAAACTATTGATGCAGCAGCAGAGGAATACATAAGTACCTCTAACTAAAATTTCGACACATTTTATTGTGCTTTTTGGGTCTGAACTGCGTTGAAAAGCCTCGTCAACGTATCCGTTGCCTGCGTTTTCCGCCTTGTTCATACTCAAAAAATCTTCTAAAAATTTGTGTCGAAATTTTAATTATCAGTACTTAAAAGCGAATAAAGATAAGGAAATTGAATAATAAACATTTAGGTTTATTTTTCGTTTTCTTAGAAAACATCGGTCATATGAAATTTATTTATATACTTATTATCTTTGGTTTATTAAGTTCATGCAGCAGTCTTGAAAGTGAGTCTTCGATAATTAAAAAAATTGATCGGATACCCTGCGGATTGCCTATTGAAAAAGTAAAAAGTATAAAATTGGGCCAACTGCTCATCTCAATTCCATTGAAAAAGGAAGCTGAAATGCCGGTCCTATTTATCTTTGGTGGTATGTATTATGCAAATCCTGAGTTCATGCAGAAAAATACGCCGCAGGAACTTTTTGAAGAGGCCGTTATCGTATTTGCACCCTGCAGGGTGGAAGGTGGCAAAGGATATTTAGTTTATAAAACCCAACTGGTTAAACAGCTAAAAAAACAGGGTATTATAATTAGAGATATAGCAGTCTGCGGATTTTCGGCCGGTGGCCCGGATGCTTTGGAGGCGGAAGGTGCAGATATAAAGCTCATAGGATTGATTGACGCAGTGCCGGAAGTCAACAAAAAAAGGTTGCATTATCCTAAAATTATTAATGTTTTTAATAAACAAAATTGGTGGGACAATGAGTTTTATGGCGAAAAAGAAAACTACAAGCATTTTGCAGAATTTGCCAAATGGACAAAAAAAGAAGGCGGGATTGTTGAAGAAAATGAAGTAAAACATGAGTTGTTTCCGAAATATTTTTTGTGGCGATACAGACATCTTTTAATTTGAAAATTAGTAGCAAGTATCAGGTATCAGGTATC
>CAINVS010000499.1 GCA_903854205.1 uncultured Bacteroidota bacterium
TCATTCATCTGAAAAAAAAATGTCCAATTGGGTGTTGACCGATGAAGATGAACCCGAAATCAAGGATTCAAACTCTTATCTCCATGATAATGTCGATTAAATAAAATACAGTTCCAAGTGTTAAGGCTGCCTTCGGGCAGCCTTTTTTAGTTTTAAATTGAACATGATTTTATAAAATGACGCCCCTGGTCTCGACCACATTTTGTGTTTTTTTCTACAAAGATATCTGGGGAAAACAAAAGGCCCTCACTGCAATTCATGCAGCAAGGGCTTTTTAAATCATTTTTTTACCGTATTAATATATAATCCGCACATTGGGCAGCCATCTTTTCAGCTGCTGTTTGTGGTATTCATCAATAGGATTATCTTCCAATTCCAAGCGCTCCAAATGCTTTAATTGGACAATACTTGGTGGCAATTCCGGCAGATTATTCCGGTCGAGCATCAGTTCTTTAATGGTACTCACACTGCTCAGCTGTATGAAGGTTTTGTCCCAATCCAAGGCCATCATGACCTTGCTTTCTTTTTCTTCAAAAGTCACCGGATCGAAGCTGAGTACGACATTTGAATTCAACTCCAAGATTTCCAGTGAAGGGAACAGTTCCAAATCAGCAGGCATTGATTTTAATGGATTGCCGCTCAAAGTAAGGTGTTTCAGACTTTTCATTTTGCTCATTCCTTCCGGAAGTGAACTGATATTATTGCTCTGTACATCAAGATTGACGAGGTTTTTCAGTTTAGTAATTTCAAGCGGCAGTTCTGAAATTGCATTTTCTTCCAAATCAAGATCGCGCAATTCTTTCAGCTCCCCGATATTGTCAGGGAGTTTTTCAAAATGATAATTCAATTCCAAATCCAATGTCTGCAGGCTTTTTACTTTGCAGATAGCAGCAGGAAGTGTTTTGAGCATATTGGATCCGAAATGTATCAGATGCAGACTTTTTAATGCAGAAAGCAGTTCCACATTGTCAGGAATCGATTTGAATTTGCTGTCTCTCAGCCAAAGCTCGCGCAGTGTTAATACTTTGGCAATGACCGGAAATGATTTTTCCAAACTGTGACTTTCATTGCCGCTCAGAGATAGAATTTCCAAATGTTTACATGCGGCGAGGACCTCAGAAACTGATTTCAACTCATTATTGTCAAGCCTCAATTCCTGAAGATTAGGTAATTTTTGTATCTCAGCAGGAACTTCCTTCAATTTTTTATTCGAAAGATCCAAACGGTGTACCATTTCGGGATTTTTAAGGGCTTCCTGAAGTGAATTAAATACAGGAGCTTCCAATAAATCATGTTCATCGAGGGTCTGAGCATTCAAATTCATTGCGAAAAAGAAAAGCATCAGTGAAATACTACGTTTAATCATGGGAGGATGATGTTTTATTTGTTAAATTATTCAAATTCAGGACTTCGATTTTTTCTTTCATTTGATTTCTTAACAGCCAGATAAATGCCAAATCCTATCAGGAAAAGACTACCTAAGACGGAAATTACAGCTCCGATGCCGGCAATGTAGGAAGCGGCAACTTGACCACTGCAACCTAAAGAACAGGATAAAATTACTAAAAAAAAAGCTAATACTATTGCTAACAATCCAAATAGGAAAAACAGGAAAAATATCCCAA
>CAINVS010000500.1 GCA_903854205.1 uncultured Bacteroidota bacterium
AGTGAAAATGAGAATTATAAAATAATGCACTAATAGGAAGACTTTAGTCTTTACATTTAGGAGTAAACAGCACTGGAGCTGTTGGCTTCAGCCTGCATTTTATTTATTACGATATTACAAGATATTTCAATACAAATTCATTTAATAAATTTTCAATTATGTTATCGTTAATTACAGTTAAGGGTAATTCAGCATTAAGATAGGTTAATGTGTTTGATTTTACGAAGTCCAATTTTTTAATTTTTCTATTTCTTATCCTTAATAAAAAGACTTGCTGCCCATTCGAACAATAAAAATCAGTTTCAAATTGTTCTAAAATTGGAAATGGAATTTGGTGAATGTCAATAATTTTCCAATTTCCTAATTCCCTATCATAGCCCTTTTGATATTTGGCTCTTCTTTCAAATTCTGATACTTCCATCAGCCTAGTTATGTTATTTCTAAATCAAAAATAATATATACAGCGTATAATTAAAAGCCTTTTTCAAAACCAATATTCTGCAATTTCAATATTGTATCTTTAGGATTGTCAGAGCCAAAAACTGCATTTCCGGCAACAAGCGCATTCGCTCCGGCATTTAATATGTTTTCAGCATTGTGAAGGCCAACGCCACCATCAACTTCAATATAAATATCGAGATTGCGGGCATTTATTTCATCACGGAGCATTTTTATTTTATTTAAACTGGAATAGATGAATTTTTGTCCGCCGAATCCCGGATTTACAGACATGATTAATACAAGATCAATATCTTCCAAAATGTCAAATAAATTTTGGACAGGTGTGTGCGGATTAAGAGCTACGCCTGCCTTTGCGCCGCATTCTCTTATCTGTTGCAATGTGCGATGAAGGTGCGGACAGGTTTCATAGTGAACTGTAATTATATCAGCACCCGCTTTGCGGAAACGCTCGATATACTTTTCAGGTTCCACCATCATTAGGTGCACATCCAAAACTTTGTCAGTCAGCCGGTTTACCGCTTCAACCATGGTCATGCCAAAGGTGAAATTAGGAACAAACTGTCCGTCCATGACGTCAACATGTATCCATTCGGCTACACTTTCGTCCAACATTTTGATTTCCTCGGGCAGACGGGCGAAGTCGCAGGAGAGGATGGAGGGGGAGATGATATGGGACATATTGATTTGAGAATTTGAGAATTTGGAAATTGGTACTTGGTACTTGGTATTTGGTATTTGGTACTTGGTACATGGTACTTGGTAATTGGTACTTGGTATTTGGTATTTGGAAAATGTGATAAGTTTTATTAAAACTTAACCAAAATACCGGCTCTTGCATTGAATCCGATTTGCGGATAGAGATACCAGCGCTGATTTTTATTATTCAAAATATTATTAATTTCAGCAAAGGCGCCAATATTCTGTTTTTGGCCGAACCAGTAAGATGCCGCAAAATTGATGTCAAATAGACCATTTAAAGTCTTGTTGCTGCGGGTCATGATGTCAAAATAAGGAACACCCGCATTGAAATAAATTTCAGATTTCAACAAAAGCTGTTTCACGCGATACATTACCGTGAAATTGCTTTCAAATGTTGGCAGGTGATATGCTTTTGCAAAAGTACCGCCGCTATAAATATTATAACCGACTGCAGCCAAAATTGTTAGATTCTCAATCATTTTAAAGTCCAGAGTGCCTTTAAAATTGATGATATTCAGCGTATCGAAAAGCAAATTGAAACGCAGATAATCCTGTATAGAATCATTGAGGAACAATGGCATATTGCGGGTCATGGCATATCCGGCACGGAAATCATAGCCGATACCTTTTACATTGCCCGAAATACCGCCAAAAATGTCATTGTAACGGGTGTGTCTCAGCTCCAGGTCGGAAGAAATAAAAGGATTGTACTTTGTAAGACTGCGGAAAGTATTTGTGCGCATCTGACCATTCCAGCCTGCGTAAACACTGAACATTCCTTCTGCCAGATTGAGCTGCAGTTTAATATCTGGAAGTACAAAGAACTTTCCTTCACTTGAGCCTAAATTGGCAGCAACAGTCGCTTTGAATGAACCGAAATTGAGATCAACACCGGGTCTTAAATTTATAAGACTACGGCTTTTGCCGGTTGTATCATTATTGTAAGTAGCGAGATTGGCAAAAAGATCTCCAAAAATTCTGTGTTTTTGTTTGCTGTTGCCCAGCCATTTTTCAACCCCAACCTTTGGAATCAGCACAAATTCACTCGCGCCATATTTATCGTTCATCACTTGGAAGTCAACATCAGCACGATAGTTGAGCTGCATCTTATTCAATTTGCCATTGAAAAGATGAATATTGCCAAAAAACTCAAAAAAGCGTTGAGAAACACTGTCTTTTGACACATCAATCGAATCAGGAAAAATATCCAAACTGTCAGGAAGAATTTCGCTCAGCTTATTGTGACCATAGAAACGGTAAGCATCGAGATTGAAGCCCAATTTTGTACCGACGGCTAAACCGGTAGGCGTGAAATAAGTTGCGCCAATATCAAAATGCGTATTGCCAAAGGACTGATTGCTCAGATTTCCCTGAGAACTCAGGTGATTGAAATTGGTGCTGAATTTGAGATTTTTGTTCTGCTTATTGTGGTAAGACAGTTCAATATTAGGTGATATGGGGTAACCGAAACCCGCTTTGGCATAAAATCCTTTTGCAGGGCTAGGCTCTTCAGCAGGCATAGCAAGCGGACGAATTACCGGATCAGGGTATTTTACTGCCATCACATGTTCGGGCAGGTTGTACTCAATTTTACCTGCACTGGTATCCAAAGCCGGAAGTATAGGGAGCGAATTTTTCTTGGCGCTTTCTGCCAATTTAGCTTTGAAGGGTTTAAGCAATTCGGTGCCGTCGTCCTGAGCATTGGCATTTAATGCCATAAGCATGAGACTGATACTTGTGAATATTATATTATAAAGTTTCATTGCTAATTTTATTTACTGTTCTCTGAATAACCTGATTCTTAGAGCTTTTAACTTATTTTCCTCCGTCAATCATTTCCAATTCTCCGTTATCGTCATTCAAACGCAAGCGGCTATTGGATGATTTGGCTTTTTTGATGTTCTCGAGTTTTGTTTTTGCTTCTTTTACAATTTCCGGATCGCCATTGTAATTTTTAAGCAGACTTTCCAAAGTACCTTTGGCTGCATCTAAATTGCCCTGTTCTGCATAGATATCGGCAATCAAAATAAAGTTTCTGGCCAACCAGTCATGATGATTACCCAGTTGTTTGTTGTTTTGGAAGGCAACTTCAGAGGCCTTTTCCAAATTGCGTTGTAAATAATAGATTTGTGCAATTCGGTAACGACCCTCTGATGCACGAATGTCATCACCTACCAACTTAATGGCTTCGTCGTAGTTTCTGCGTGCAACATCGAAAGCTTTAGAATTTTGCTGAGCTTTGGCCAAATAAAAATGTGCTTCAGCTTTATTTTGTGCAGAGGCTGAAGTCTCCTTCAGGTAATTTTCAGACATTGTCTGCAATTCTTTATTATTTTCTGCATAATAAGCAGATCGCATTCCAAATAGTCTGCCCTCACTACGATTTTCAGCATTTGATGCCAAACCCTCCAAAGCTTTGAAAAATTTTAGGGCAGCATTGTAATCCTCAGTTATATGGTAGCAGATTCTGCCTGCCAACAAATTTGAATTTTCTGCTAAAGCAGGTGGTGCAACAGGATTTTTAGCATCACTGACTTTTCCAAAATCGGCCAAAGCCTCTTCATATTTTTTCAAATTATAAAAACAGATTCCGCGGTTGTGGTAAGCAGAGAGACTATTCAAGCCATTTGGAAAACGCGCCAAATATTTGTTGTAACTCTCAGCAGCCTGTGTCCAGTTATCGGTGTCAAATATACGGGCCGCTGACTCGTACAACAATGAGTCTGCCTCCATGTCAGTAAAGTTATAACCCTGAATAGTGGATACAAAAGCCATAAATCCATCCGGATTTCCGGTCTCGATGTAGATTTTACGGATATAAGTAAGGGCGTCCTTTGCTTCTTCACTCTGTATGTTGCTTCTTACTACTGATTTAAAGTATTCAAGTGCCTCCAATTCATGGTTTCTACTGTAGCTGATTACGCCCAGTTTGTAGGTTGCACGGGTGTTGTACTCGCTTTTAGGATAGCTGGAAATCAATTTATCAAAAGTAGTTTTTGCTTCTGCAAATTCATTCTGATTGATTTGTGTACTGCCTTTCAGATAAAGTGCTTCATCTGCAAAAGTTGATTGTGGGTATTCTCTAACCAATCGGTCGCAAAGCTGAACCTGTTTTTGCGGATTTCCGGTAAGGCTGTAAATTAAGCTAAGCTGATACATAGCATAGTCAACATTTGGATAATCGTTGTCAATAACCTGCTGATAATACTCTCCTGCCTTTCGGTAATTTTCACGGTTATCAGATGCCTGATAGAGGTAACAGTCTGCGGCACGTACTATAGCATCAGGATAAACAAAATTCAAAACATATTTATCATTGATTGTTTTGAGCTTTTCCTTGATACTTTTTACAGCCGATTCAAAATTTATGCCGGCTTGGCGGTAATCGTTTTTGCGCAAAAATGCATAGCCCATGGCATAGTGAGCAGTACCTTTTGAAGAATTTGCCGGCAATTTTGGCGCAGAGGAAGAGACAAGCATGAATTTTTCAAATTCTGTGATACACTCATCCATTTTATCTGTCATATAAAGAGTTTCTGCTTTCCAGAAATGAGATAAGGCAGTTGTTTCGTTATGTACAGCCAATTTAAGCGATTCATTAAAAAGTGCTAACGATTTGGTGAAGTTGCCTTCATTGAAGTATTGAACTCCACGAAAATAGGCCACTTTCTGGTGAGTCTCGTTTAGTGAAGGTGTTTTGCTTGGCAGATTGCGCAAAATTTCCAAAGCTTTGTCATAATCACGGGTGTTAAGAAAAATTTTACTCAAGAGATTTTGCGATTCATTGTAATATTTTGAAGCTGACTGAATTTTCATGAAAGCAGTAATTGCATCATTGTCCAACCCCAACTCATATGATAATTTGGCAAAGTTGAAAAGTGCATCATCCTGAACATTTTTATCAAAAGATAGCACAGATGCCTGTTCAAAAGAAAGTCTCGCTTCTTTTTTCTGTCTCAGTTTCAACTGACAGTTTGCCTGATTGTAGAGGGCATGCTGTCCCAGTTTACTGTTCAAGCCATTGATTTGTTCAAAATTTGCGATTGCATCTTCACATCGTCCGGCACGATACTGCGTATAGGCCAGCTGATAGAAAATGTCTTCAGTAACTTTTGGTGTTTTTTCTACATATTCTTCAATGTAGGGCAAAGCTTTTTTATAATCTCCCAATTCATAATAAGATTGGCCCACTGCCTGTGCTATACTTTGACGATCGCGAATTTTATCATTTTTTAGTAAGGGTTCACCGTAATTGATAACTTCCGCATAATTTTTCTGCATGAAGTGAATCTGAACGATGTAAGCAGGAACCACATCAATGTATTTTTTACTTTGATCAATCTTCATAAAGTTTTCCAACGCTTCTTTGTAGCGTTTTTGGAAGAATGCGCAGAGGCCAAAATAATAGGTAGCATTTTCAGCATATTTAGAATCCGTTCCTTTTATCTGTTGGAAAAGCGGACTTGCCTGCTGAAACTGTTTTTTGACAAAATAGCAGTAAGCCAGCTCAAATTTAGCTTCCAAAACATCGGCATTGCTCATCTCTCCCAGTTCTGACCATGTGATTTTACTGAGAAATTGTATGGCTTTGTCGTAATCTCTTTTTGCATAGTAATAATGCCCAACCTCAAGTTTTGCTCGGGTAGCCATGGCACTGGGTTCATTTTTCTGAATGAAGATCAAAAGCCTTTTTTCTGCGTCGGGATGTTCCAATTTTAGTGCAGAGAGTGCAGAAAAAAGCTCAGCCTTCTGATAAAAAATAGTGGAGGTCTGTTGAGCAGGGAACAATTCTGTTTGAGCGGTAACGGCTCTTTCAAATTCAGCCTGAGCCTTGCCGTAGAGCGTCTGTTCGTAAAATTCCATTCCGCGCTTAAAAGCGTCCTGAGCGTCGCGGTAAACGGCACTAGCAGGCTGCGCAACGAGTGAAGTGAAGGAAATGCTAAAAAAAGCGATGATGCTGAAAAATTTG
Organism: uncultured Bacteroidota bacterium; assembly: GCA_903854205.1. GTDB lineage: Bacteria > Bacteroidota > Bacteroidia > Chitinophagales > Saprospiraceae > Saprospira. Next base: position 6,131 of record CAINVS010000500.1, read on the forward strand.
AATCTCATGATTCTATTTGATTTTGATGTAGCGTGATTATCAGTGATTATTACTATATTTGAATACAAATATATTCCTTTTTTTGCCAAGAATCAAGTAAGTTTTAGTTCAACTTCTTTATAAATGTACTGTAACGATGAATATTGCATTGAGAATCATAAATTTTTGTTATTTTTTGTTTGTTCTGAGCAGTTCAGTCCATGCCCAAAAATCAAAAGCATTGCCTTTTGCACATGCTCACAACGATTATGAAAAAATCTTCAGAAAAGATTTTAAATCCGCTGTTAAAGCAGGTTGTACAAGTATTGAAATTGATGTATTTCCCCGCAAAGGTAGGTTAAAAATAGCACATATTCCACTTTTTTTGAATTTTAGACGGGATTTGGAACAGCGTTATTTGTTGCCGCTCAGAAATTACATTGCTGAAAATGGACATTTATATTCCGATCCCAATGTCAAACTGATACTAATGGTGGATGTGAAACGAAATGCAGCTGAAGCTTACGCACAATTAAAATCATTGGGTGAAAAGTATAGTGATCTGTTGACGATCAGATATGCGGGTTCTGATTCCGTAAAACAAGGCCCCATAGAAATTCTGGTTTCAGGCTCAAAGCCTTATGATGAACTTTTGAGAGATTCTGTACGATATATGCAGATAGACGGCGGATTCGGCAATATAGGCGATCCCAAATTTAATTCTGACTTAGTTCCCAGAGTGAGCAGCAGTTATGGCGGACATTTTCGCTGGCGGGGCAGGGGAGAGATTTCTGAAAAAGAACTGGCTTTTTTGCGTGATCTGGTAAAAAGAGCCCATAATGACGGCCGTCAGGTTCGATTTTGGGCTATGCCAAACCGTTTGAAGGTCTGGGAATTGATGCGCAGAGAGGGCGTGGACTGGTTGAATGTGGATAGGATTAAAAAACTGAAATGGTTGAAAAAGGGTGCTGGTGTTTATATAACTCATCCCAAATACTAAGTTTCCAATTTTTAAGTTTCCAATTTTTAAATTTGCTTTTTTGAAATATAAAACATATATTTGAAGAATAACCCAAAATTCCTTGATTAACTAAAATTAAGCGCATATGAATCAGTTTTTTTTAGGGAGGGGTACTTCGTGTACAATCTTGCATTACTGCTGCTTTTGTTGACTTCAAGTACAACAATTATGAAGGCGCAGAATTTTAACTATTTGCAAAAGGTGATTGAACCGTTAAGAGATTTGGGGCATAAATTTGGGTCTTCAATTTCTATAGATGGTAATTTTGCCGTTGTAGGTGCCCCTAATTCTTCTGATATAGCTCGAACATATTGGGGGGCCGCTTATATTTTTGAAAAAACTAATAATAATTGGGTTTTTAGACAAAGAATTGTTCCTAGTGATTCAGCAATGAGGGGTGGCGTATTTGGTTATTCCGTCTGCATAAAAGGGGATCAAATAATTGTTGGGGATCCTCAAAAAGACTTAAATTTCTATTCTCCCCAAATTGGGCCTGTTATCGTTAGGGCAAACGCTGAATTATTTTTGACAGTAAGCACTGTTCAGCCCCTTCAACCCTGTAATTATATGTGGAGAAGTATTACTGTTCAGCCAGGCGGAAGACTTTATTTAAAAGATTGCTCAATTCGTGGTGGACAATATGCAGTTGAAGCTTTTCACAAATCTACAATTAGAGTTAGAGGCTGCACCTTTACTGATAATTTTATCGGTATTTATGTACCCCCTGCAACAAATGTAAATCCTCAGCAGGTCAATATCTCGCCATTCAGTTTTTTTTCCAATCGCTTTACATCAAGCAATCAAGGCCTTCCTAATCCCTTTCCTGGACATCCGAATACGCCTACTTCTCCAATCGCCGGGTCGTTAGGATTTGCAGGAATGCTCATAAATGATATGATGAATTTAGATATCAGGCAGCGTAGCCCTGTGACTGTGGCAGATGCTAATAATTTCCGCAACCTTGCCTCAGGTATTGTTGGGGTAAATTCTTCCATCAATATTGATGGTTGTATTTTCAGAGATATCAATCAAAACAACCCTTACTTAGGTAGTGCCAGATATATCGGAACAGCGCTATATCTAAGTGGTAATAACAATGGCAATCATACGTTGTTTCAAAACGGATATGGCACGACAGGAACGTATAATTTTCAGGACGTACATAGAGCTATTGCAGTGACAAGGGCACATGCAGCTGTAGCCAATAATAGAATGAGAAGAGCGGGTACAGGGGTATCTACATTGCTCTGCAAAAACAGAAATATTATTATCATTGACAATTATATTGAAGCTTTAGAAACAGGAATTGCCCTATTTCAGAACGAGGCCAGTTCAACTAATGCTTTAGTTCGGAATAATGAGGTATTTTTGTCCCCGACTTCTAATTTTTCCCTGGCACTGAATGGGATCATTGTTACAGAGAGCAACACTGCTTATCCCCTTACAATTTCGGAGAATACCATAAGAATAAACAATGCACCCAATGGCTTAGTTTTACAAGGTAATTCCAAAGGGGTTATAATCGAAAATAATATCCGTCTGCAACAAAATCATTCCTTTAGAACCGGATTTTTTTCAACTGGTTCACAATATAACACGGTATCCTGCAATGACATCACAGGAACCTCCGTTGGGACAATTGGCACACTAAACCAAAGAGGCTACTGGATTACCGGCTCTTCCGGTGACTATACCTGCAATACGGCCGATAACTTGCCTGTAGGTATGCAGTTCGATGCTTCTAATAATATGAATCTGCGCGGCACCAGATTTAATAGGCATTATTATGGGCTTTGGTTGAGACCGGGTGCAAGAATCGGACAACAATCCAATACTGGCAACCGCTTTATTACGAATACGCCCAATAACGTTAGAAGGGAAGCAATAAACCAGTCAAATCCTTTCTTAAGTATTTTTATCGTTAATGCCCCCCAAAATACAAGTCTGTGGCCTTCACCAGTTCAGCCGACATCAAATCCGCAAAACACAGGTTGGTTCAGAACAGGTGGCAGTTCTGATTTCGATTGCAACAGCCCCTTTGTATTCTGTCCCAGTGGCCCTGTCTTACGTCCCACACCTACTGTAAATAACTTGGATACCCTTGTTGCCACAGGAGCCTTGACAACAGGCAGCCCGCAGGTGAATGAATTTATGGGCAAAAGACAGCTTTACCGCAAACTGAAAGAATCGGGCAATCCGGGAGGTCTCTTCCAAAGTTTCAGCAGTGCAGAGGCAAGCACCCCTGTTGGTTTATTCGACCGCATTTCTGAATTGAGCGACAGCCTTTGCCGTCCCGATTCTATTTGTATGCATAATGCCAATGCCCTGCAAGTGGCAATTAATCAATACATTGCGCAAATCAGAACAGCAGACAGCCTATATAACCTGAATGGCAATGCGCAGCATTTGGCACAAATATCGGTTTTACAGGATAGTTTAAGCTCAAAAGCCGCACAGGAAAACCTAATTTGGTCTAATATTCAGAATATTCGACAAAGCACTGCCGATATGTTGGATATTGATAACAGCACTATCCCGGTATCTGCTATTCATGAGGATAATGAGAAAAAGGTAAACGAGGTTTATCTGAATACTATTTCAAAGGGCAATTTTGATTATTCCGCTTCGCATCTTTCCTTGTTGGAATCCGTTGCTTCACAATGTCCTTGGGAGGGCGGTAATGCCGTATTCCGCGCCCGTGGTATGTTGGCCTTGGTGCAAAGAGTGATTATTAATGACGAATCAATGTGCAATTCTGTAAAATCACTAATAGAGTACAGCGAGGAACCAAACAATCCTGAAACAGAGGTTATCGAAACCAATTTCATCAAAATCTACCCTAATCCCACCAACAACTACCTAAATATCGAAGCTATTAATTCATTGATAATCAGTACTGTTGAGGTATTTAACTTGGCGGGCCAAAAAATGATTGAATTCAATAACAAGGAGAGACAATTCACTCAAATTGAAGTAGGGCATTTACAGGCCGGACTTTATATTTGCAAAGTCATTACTGCAAATAATGAAATTCACAGCTTCAAATTCTCTGTCATAAAATAAGTTCACTCATAGCCGATTCCACTTTTGTGGAATCGGCTTTTAATTCCTAAAAAATATGAGAAAGCTAATTTTTATGTTATTGATAAGTTTTTCGCTTTACGGCCAAAAGTACGACAACATTTGGCCTATGGGCTATAATTATGACAGTTGTACTTATTACATAGATTTCATGGATAGTTTTGAGATTTTTCCAACTTGTTTAGGTGTTGAATTTCTTAATATTAGCAATTCTTCAATTTGTGACAGCATGGGAAATTTACTTTTTTATTCCAATGGAAATAGAATTGCAAATCGTAACCATCAAATTATGGTTAATGGCCATGGAATTAATAATACAAACAACATTAATTATATTAATGGCTATCCTTCAAAGACTTTAATATTACAAAAACCAAATTCAAATGATTTATTTTACCTTTTCCATAGCGAATATCCAACAAATTTTAATGGACAAATCTCTTATGGGAACGCAATAAAATTTAATTATTCATTAATTGATATGAATTTTAATACTAGCGATGGCGAGGTTATTATGAAAAACATTCCAATTTTAAACGATACAATTGGCGGTGGGGGGAATTTATTAACAGCATGTAAACATGCAAACGGTCAGGATTGGTGGATCTTGCTTCCAAAATACAACAGCAATGTGTATTATCGTTTTTTAATCGCAGAAGACAGTATTTACGGGCCTTTTAGACAGGAAGTAGGTTATAGTTTTAGTGGTATTGATTGGAGCGGCCAAGATGTATTTTCACCAGATGGCAGCCTTTATATACGTTATGATCCACAAAACCAGGCGCATTTATATGATTTTAACCGATGTGCCGGAGAACTGAGTTATCGACAACAAATAAACGTTCCTTCCAGAAGCAATGCAGGGGGGCTGCCATTTCCCAAAACTCTCGTTTTTTATATATTGCCAATGATACCATTGTTTTTCAGTATGATTTGCAGGCAGCAGATATAAATGCAAGCAGGGTAATAGTGGCTATTTATGATGGCCTTATGTCACCAGGAGGTTTTTGGCAAATGCAATTGGCTCCTAACGGAAAAATTATTGCTGTTTCACCAAGTACTGACCGCCTGCACGTCATAGAAAATCCGGATTCTGCCAGCCTTGCCTGTAATTTCAGGCAGCATGCTATTGTCACCCCGCGTTATAATGGTCTTGCCATTTCCAACTTCCCGCATTTTCGCACGCCGGCACTGCCGCCAGGGGCCTGTGACACTACTGGGGTTATGGTTGTCGCAGTGCCTATAGAAAATATAAAAATTTATCCAAATCCTACGCATAATGGGCAGTTCAGTATTGCATGGCAGGGTGCAGCAGACAAGGTGCAGGTATATGATATGCTTGGTCGTTTGTGTTATGAAAAAGTACTACCGGAATATGCACAGGAATTGGAATTACAGACTCCTTTAAGCAAAGGAATTTATCTTATTGTATTGAAAAACAATGAAAAATTGATAGGGAGAGAGAAAATTGTTATATTGGATTGATGATGAATTTTCCAAAATACCGCTCCTACGGAGCTCTTTTTCTATTTTTTCGCCTTCGGCTACAAAAATATCGCCCCAATGGGGCTGAACAATTTCCGTTCCCAGGTTAAAACTAGGGTTTCCAGTGATAAAAAAAGCAGGATGAAGCCATTGATTTTTTTAGCTCAGTAGCCTAACACTACAAAAATAGAGCTTTGGTGATAAAACCCCGAAGGGGTGACAAGATTATAGCAGCAAAGCTGCGTCCAGAAAAGAACCCCAGAGGGGTGACATTTTAGAAATAATGCACTATTTTAATTTCGAAATCAAAAAGTCCAAACCCAAATCAAGCCCAAAAACATATATATTTTAATTAATTCACTTTGTTTGGCAAATTGAGCTTTTGTATTGTAAAACAAGATCGGCCCAAACAAAAAAAAGGTTGGAATCAACAATAAAAATAGCCAATAAATCATTGCAAAACTATCGGAGAAATAAATACCATTAAAAAGATACCTGAAAGCGATGATTAGGGAAAAGAGTAATAAAGCGTTTATTGAAAACAAAATAGCTTTAATATAAAACATTGGTAAAATAATAGCTAAGGTACGGCCCCCATGAGCCTCGTCACCATCCTTATCCTGCAGGTCTTTGACCAACTCTCTCAATAGTGTAGTCAGAAAGGCAAAGCTGCAATAAGAGACATAAAAAACCAGCTGTTTTTCTGTTAAATAAGACTGATAATACAATATCAATTCGGCAACAACTGCAGCAGATAGCAAAGCAACAGAAAAATTACCCCAAAAGGCTGTCTTTTTTAAATAGGCAGAATATAAATATAACAGCAGAATTGCAGATAAATAAATGATAATAATGCCTAAATTAAACAGATAAACAGCTAATAATAAAGCAGTAATATTTAAGCTTATATAAATGTTTAGGGCATTTTTTTTGCTGATAAATTTGCCGATATACAGTTTATCGGGTTTATTGATTTTGTCAATTTCTTCATCATAAATGTCATTGATGAGATAGCCGGCGGCAGTGATAAGAAGAGTTCCGCAGCAGAGCACTGAAAATTCGACGATGATTTGAATAATTGATTTTTCTGTAATAAATGGCAGACTCAATTTATACCATAGAGAAAATTGAGTGAAGGTTAAAAGCAGCAGATTTATTGGTCTAAAAATGCCTAACATATACAGACTAAAAATTTACAGGATCCACTTCATTCCAATTGCCCTGCACACGCATAACTTTTTCTAAAATATCACGCACACAGCCTTTGCCGCCCTCAAATGCAGAAACGTATTGTGAGACTGCCTTCACCTCAGGTACAGCATCTTTGGGACAACAAGGGAGGTTTACCAGTCGCATCGGTGCATAATCGGGTATGTCATCACCCATATAAACAGCTTTTTCGGGATCAATTTTTTTGGATTTTAACAGTTCTGACATCAGTTTCCCTTTTTCCTGAACTGCCATAAAAATATTTTCTTTTGGAATGCCCAAATTCACCAATCTGCTTTGTACTCCTGTCGATTTCCCCCCTGTGATTATGAAAATAGCATAGCCTTTATCAACGGCATGTCTGATGGCATAGCCATCTTTTATATTCATTGTCCTCAAAAGGCTGCCATCTTCCTGAACATGTACAGATCCATCGGTCAGTACGCCGTCCACATCGAAGATAAAACAACTGATATCATGCAGTTTTTCTAAAAAGCTCATTGTCTGGATTATTAAGTAAATTTTGGCAATAAAAAACGAATGAAACAAAACTAATGTTTCATTCGCTTTTATAGAAGTGAAAATACTGTTTTTGCTGTTAATGTCCTCCACCGGTTTTAGGCGCAGGGACATTTTGAAGCACTTCAATTCCTAACATTGTTTCAAAAATTGGATGCAACAAAAAGAAAGCTGCTGCACCTGCCAGGAATCCTATGAGTGCTATCCAGCTTATATTTTTAAAATACCACATAAAATCAATTTTTTCCATGCCCATAGCGGCTACACCTGCTGCTGAGCCGATAATAAGCATTGAGCCGCCGGTACCGGCAGAATAGGCCAGGAAATGCCATACTTTATGGTCTGTCGCAAATTCTGTCAGAGAATACATCCCCATTGCTGCAGCCACAAGCGGCACATTATCAATAATTGCAGAACCAAAGCCAAGTATTAACACCACTATATCGGTTCCGTTTACGCCCGGAAGATATTCGGTAGAATTTGGCAATGCAAGATCCATTATATTTGCAAAATTTGATAAAATTCCGACAGATTCCAAAGATGCAACGGCCATTAGAATGCCCAAAAAGAATAAAATACTGGAAGTGTCGATACGGGAAAGTGCATGTCTGGCAGTGGAGGAATTATGGTGATTATGAAGATTCTCTTCAGGGTGAATATATTCAGAAATCAACCAGACAATACCTAATGAAAACATAATGCCCATATATGGTGGCAGGTGAGTGACAGTTTTGAAAATTGGCACAAAAAGTAGCCCCGCAACACCGGCAATAAACATAATTGAACTGCCATTTGGCAATTTTTTTTGCTCTGACTTATCCGTTAAGATTTCATCTTTTGGTCTTTCTATAGTTCCCTTCATAGAAGGCATTTGACTGACAATCAGTACCGGAACCAATAAACAAAGCAATGAAGGTATAAAAAGCATGACAATAAGCGGTACTGTCGAGATTGAATTATTTATCCATAGCATTGTGGTGGTAACATCACCAATTGGAGACCATGCGCCACCTGCATTTGCTGCAATAACCACCATCGAGGCATAGTACCAGCGCTCTTTTTGAGTGGGTACCAATTTGCGCAAAAGCGATATCATTACAATTGTAGTGGTCAAATTATCGAGTACTGAAGAAAGTAAAAAGGCCAAAATTGTGATAATCCAAAGCAATTTTGATTTTTTCTTAGTCTTTATCTGACGGGTTATGACTGCAAAACCTTGATGAAGGTCAACTAATTCCACAATGGTCATGGCACCCAAAAGAAAAATGACAATTTCTGCTATTTTACCGACATGATGCAATAGCGTAGGTTCTATGCCCAAACTATGACCTTCGTGGTCAACTATAGGCATATGCCCCATAGCGACTACTGTCCAACATGTAATTGCCATGAGAAGCGCAGGAACAGTTTTATCGAGTTTTAGCGGATGTTCTAAAACTATAGATAAATATCCCAAAACAAAAATTACGACGATAATTGCAAACATAATTGCTCTATATAAATTATCAAATAAAAGAAAAGGCTAAAGTAATACTAAAAGGCTATTTCAATGAATGTATCCGGTTCTTTATTGATTATTGATTATTAACTTTTAGTTTTTGTCCTCCGGAAAAGCTTTTGCTTTACTGTCATTTTCTACAATTAGAAAAAGTGTACCCAATCTTTTGTCCAATGACATCAGCGGAGCACTAAGGAAATATTGTCGGTTTTTGAGGTCAAAAGTGACTTCATTTCGGCTCAGGTAGGAACTGTCATAAAGTTCGGTAAACCTCATTTTTTCATGTTTTTTATTGCTTGCTACTGCAATTATTTTGCTCGATTCCTCCACCAGGAAAACCTCTACAACTTCAGGATTTTTTACCAATTCAGTGAAATACTGATCAATTTCATCTTTGTTTTGGCGAATGACCGCTGCACGCACTGCCCAAGCGAAGGTCTGCATTGTCAATCGGAGTTTGTGTTCTGCGCTTTTTAGTAATAATGACCGCGTGGAGTCTTCTGTTTTCTGTTTGTTGCCGTCAATTTCCCTGTCAGCTTTTGTGGCGACAGTTTTATTGTCAATAAACCAATATAGATTGCTGATAATCAGTATTAATGTAAGTGTGTAGTATCCCCAATTTTTCTTAAAATGTGCTGACCAAAAGGCTGAGTTTGGATCAACAGTTTTTTGGGGGTTGATGGGCGGAATTTCGTTAGCCATAATTTCATTAGTCTTTATAAAGTTTTATGACATCAAATTAAAGCATATCTTAGTGTAATTGCTAAAAACTTGCCTACTTTTTATCGTTTTTTTTGAAAGCTTTGAATATCTTTGAAGATATAGGAAATGAAAAAAAGGCTTCTCGAAGATTACAATTAAAAAATCTAAAAACTAACTCATGGCAAAACATTCCTTAAGCCCGACCGAAAAGCTATTCAAAAAAGCCAGAAAACATAACTGGGATAATGGTTACAAAAAGTTGTATGCCATTTTGGAAGATGAAAATTGTGATAAAGGTACTGCAATGATGATGTATTGGCTTTCATGTCCTCAGTTTTTTACACAATATGCAAATGCCGCAGAATGTCCCGGCTATAATCGTGATAATTATTTATTTGTGAAACATATCGAAAAAATATTTCCTTCTATTCAAAAAGAAATCATTTTGTATAGCCCGAAGGCTGATGGTAGAATTGGAAGAGAAAAAGAAATTATCAAAGACCCGATTCCTGCTTTAATGTATGAAGACACAAAAGGAACAATTCCTTTTCAGGATATCAATATTTATGGCTAAAAAGTTTGAGAATACGATTATTCATTTTATTTAAATGGATTACAATATTAGTAATATGACAAAGACATTGCGTTTAGGTTTTGTAATGGGAGGAGGTGTGTCATTGGGTACTTTTTCTGGTGCAGCGCTCTCGGAAGCCATCAAACAACTGATCATTCATGGGAAATATGAAACAGGGAAAAAAGATATTTCAGGAAATCAGGAATATCGTCACTACGACCGTGTAGAAATTGACGTTTTTAGCGGTGCCAGTGCCGGTGCCATCTCACTTGGCATTATGCTGAGGGTTTTAGCCAATCATCAGGACAAATATAAAATGTTGGGTTTTGGCAGCTATGCTGATATGCGTGCTATGCTCGAAAAGAAAATATTGGGACAATTTGGAGAAGCAGCCTACAAACTTAAGCATGAAAATGCCGAAAAATATGAGTGTTTAATCGCCGCACAGGCAGTACAGGAATTTCAGGAAAAAATCTGGGCAAAAGAGGTGGATCTTAACCGTTTACTCGGGACCGGCCCACATCAGAAAGATCTCTCCAATAATTCAGGTCTGCTCGACCGCAATGTGGTTGACAATCTGGGTAAGAATTATTTTCATTTTGAAACTATGAGCGGTCGACTGAACAATAAAGTTATGCTCGCCGATCGTGTACTGTTTGCCTGTACCCTGTCAAATCTGAATTTTATTATTAAAAAACATAAAATGCCTGAACAGAAAGGAGATAAATCTCCATTTCTGCGGGCATTGAATGACACGGCAATTGATCGTGTTCACAGCGAACTCAGAGTTTTTGACCTAAATTTTGGTGAGATAAATCCGGCAACAGTGCCCTATTATCCATTGCGTTGGGTTCAATACCATCATGGAGAAGAGATGCAGTTTGACCAGTATGACAGTCAGGGTAACATATACCCAAAAACTATCAGAAATATAGAACTGAACGATGTTTGGCGTGAAATTACGGCAACAGCCATTGCCTCAGGTGCCTTTCCTTTTGCCTTTGAACCTGTAGTACTCAACCGTTACAGACATGAGTTTGCTCAAGATTGGCCGGAAGAGCTGAAAGGCAGAGATAAATATTCATTTACTTATGTAGATGGCGGAACCTTTAACAATGAACCGATTCGAGAAGGACTTCGTCTAGCCACCTATATTGATAATATCAATAATCATGTAGATTTTGACAGGGTTATCATTTTTGTGGATCCATTGGTAGGAGAGATGGAAACTCAATTCAGAGTGAATGTTCACGATGATTTGGGTGTAAGCCGTTCATTCCTGAGCGGAAAAGCCAAAGTAGCAACAAAATCAACTTTCATGAGGTTACTCAGCAAGGTTCCGCATATGTTGGCTGCTATACTGAATGAGGCACAGGGAATTGAACTGAACAAGATTTCTTCTGTGATGGAGCAATTTGAGAACAGAAAGAAGATACGCGATTTTTACAAAGTATCAGTGTCTGCACCAACAGATGATAATGCAGTAAAAACAATGCGCGAATTTGTGATCAAAGAGTTAGACCGAATTCGAAAAAAATTGGATCTTCCGCCTAATACTCTACAGATTCAGCATGAATTAATCAGAATACTTTCTGAAGATGCTGATTTTTATAGAGAGCATTTTCCGATTGACGATAAAATTGCGATTATCGATGCGATTCAGCAATTTGTCTATACACCTGTTCCAACAGAACTGCCAAAATTAAAATATTGGATGATTGCGCTCTCTGCAATTGCTTTGGATATTGCCATGAAACTTACAGGTAAGGCGCAAAAGTCTAAAATTGTACCTATTGCATCATTCAATTTCTTCAGCAATGCCCCCGAATATTCCCTAATGAAGTTACCCGGTGCAGGTATAGTCGGCTTTGCCGGATTTGCTTCCGATGCCGCGAGCAGTTTTGAAGTCAAATACGGACAATATTGTGCATATCGAGTATTGAGGGATCTTAATATGATAGGAGGCCATCAGCATGAAATGTCAATTCCTGCTCCTTTTGATTACAGTCAGTTCAGTGAAGGCATGAAAGCCAATATCGGAAAATCAATCATGAAACGTATCCGCGAGATCATCCCGAGCGAATACAGTTCTGTTTTGCCTTTTATGGAAGGTTTTCTGGAAAACAGCATCATGAAATTTATCAATGAAAACATTGACGAAAAAGGGCCTAAACGCACAGTTGAATTCAGAATACAGGTGCCAAATGATATGGCTTTGCTTCGCGGATATAATTTGGACGGTTCCTCTTCCAAAAAGAATTCTGTAGAGCCCGTTAAACTGAATAGCGGTATTTTTCTGGTAGCGCAGTTGACTTACTTCCCGGATGAAAAGCAGTGGAAGGGTGAATATGTGAATGGAGAACAGAAACTGTTCATTGATAAAATGAGACTTTTTGACAATACACCTTCCGTATCTATTGAATTACCGCAGTTAGCGGAAGGACATGAAGCATTTATTGCCCCAAATCCAATGTTTTATATTGATGCCCGCGGACATTTGGGTGTTTCCGGATTTACGGAAATGAAACAATTGGGCTGGAAACTGATCAACAATGTTGAGGCATTGGACGAAACACTATGGGGGCAGGATCCGCTTTTTGATGCATATGGGAAGTTGTAGGGTATTGAATTGTGTTTAACACAGCGAATAGTTGCAGATATGCGAATAATAGCATATCTGCAACTATTTCAAAAATTCCTTAAACCACAATCCGGAATCTTTTATCCTGCGCTGCTGCGTTTCAAAATCGACATGAACCAACCCAAATCTGGGTTTGTAACCTTCTGCCCATTCAAAATTATCCATTAGTGTCCAAACAAAATAGCCACGGATATCAACACCTTCTTTTTTGGCTTTCAGGACATTCTCTAAATATTTTTTAAAGAATTCGATACGCTTTGTATCGTGTATTTTACC
>CAINVS010000501.1 GCA_903854205.1 uncultured Bacteroidota bacterium
TGTTTAAAATTTAAAAATCTCATTAGAAATTGGATAGATAGCACCAAACTCATTTTTTGTTAAATAATTTTCAGCATGTAAAAGTTCCAACCAATATTGAGTTTCATTACATTCTTTTAAAGAAATACTTAATTTATGTATAAAATCAGTGGGTGCTTTGCCCTGAAAGTACTTCCCGAACCATTTGCGCCAATAGAAGTGCCTGATTTTAATAATTGTTTATTCATTATAAATTCTTTCCTGTTTTGAAGTTGTTCATAGGTGCGGACAATTTCAATAGCAAAATAAAGCTTTTATCTTTAAAAATATTGTTTTTCATAGTCCAGTGTTAATTTTAAAGCCCGAATTTCGTTGCTTGGAGTAATTTTCAATTCTTAAATTTTTAATTTATTAAGTTCCCCATTTGAAGCAAAAAGTTTATCAACAGCTTCCTTCGTTTTTTTATCCACCTCCAACGCTGGCGCATGATGCGATTTTATTCTTGCATCAATAATTAAAGGTCCCGTACAGCCCCAATGTTTATGTTCAAAAAAGCTGCCTACACCGTGTAAATCATGCGAAGGATTTGATCTCGTAAAGGTTACCCAAACAAAATTGTTAAGCGTTTGAGCTGTAAAGCTGCTGTCATCTACCAAAAGAATCAATGGAATCTGTTTCATTTCGTAACGCTCGAGCGTACTGATCAAATGTCTGATATCTGATGTAGCCTCATGCTCATCAGTATAGGCTTTGGTTTTAACTGCTAAAATACCGGGCTGAACAAAGCGGGGCTCAGAAAACCCGTCCGGCAGACTGAAGCCCGAAGGCAATTCAGTACTCAGCTCCCTCAATTTTTCTCCGCAGCATGCCATGATGACTTTTGAACCCTCATTCCATCCCGATCCGGAATAATCCAGGGTGTCAATTGTAGTTTTGGTTTGGAAATGCAGGTCTCTGCGCCAGTCTATCCGTTCCAAAACATGTTGGAAAAATGCCCGAATATCGTGAGAGTCGAGCTTAGGATTATCTTCCTGAGCCACAATAATCAGGAATTTGGCCAATGAGGTTTGCCCGGTACCCAAAATTCTATTGGCAATTGTCAGAATCTCTTCCGGTTTGCGTTCACGGAACGGCATATAGCGCTCGCTGCCTACGGCAAGCAGCAGCGGATGTACACCTGCGGCATCTACTGCATGCAGGTCTTTTAGTCCGGGAAATTCCTGCGGCGTGAGATCCTTTACCAGTTCGTGAATAAGATAGCCAAAGCTGGAATCCTCTGCCGGTGGACGGTTTACAACAGTAAAATGCCAAATAGCATCTTTGCGATGATAGACTTTATCGACCTGCATTACCGGAAAATCATGTTCCAGACTGTAATAGCCCAAGTGATCTCCAAAAGGTCCCTCGGGCATTTTTTTATTTTTGACAACTGTCCCTGTTATACAAAAATCGGCATCAGCAGAAAAGTAATAGCCATTTTCCTTAAAATATCTGAAACGTCGGCCATTGAGCAGTCCGGCAAAGGTGAGTTCAGACATGCCCTCTGGCAGCGGCATAATTGCCGAAAAGGCATTAGATGGTGGACCGCCCACAAAAATACTTACTTTGAAAGGCTCATTGCTGTTGTTGTGCATGCTGTGATGCACGCCAATCCCCCGATGCAGCTGATAATGCAGGCCAATTTCTTTATTGAGTTCGTACTGATTTCCGCTAAGCTGAATTCTATACATACCCAAGTTGGAATGCATGATATTGTTATCATTTGGCGGCATACTGAAAACCTGCGGAAGGGTGACAAAGGCACCTCCATCCATAGGCCAGGACTTGATGAGCGGCAATTTATCAATACTTGTTACACCGTATTTTACCGGTTTGTTCCAGGCCTTCATCGGCAGAGCAGTAAGTGCAGTAAAGGCAGATTTCCAATACTTGCCGGGCTTTTTCAATGCCAGCATCGGATCTATTTTCAGCTCAATGATTTTCTGAACTTTTGCCAAAGTATCTCTGAATAAAAAACGCGTACGGTCTCGGGTGCCGTATAGATTGGAGAGGGCAGGGAAGTTGCTTCCTTTTACATTTTCAAATAACAATGCAGGCCCTTGTGCTTCATAGACACGGCGATGTATCTCCGCCATTTCCAAATTAGGATCAAGCTCAGTTTTAATTCGGATCAGTTGCCCATGCTTTTCAAGGTCCAATGCGGCTTCTCGTAAACTTTTGTACATAACTTTCAGAGAGTTTTCAAAATAGAAAATGTAGGGATTTTAGGTGGCAGTCAAAAAATCATAATATTGTTAACAAAGAAAAGGGCGGAAAGATTAGTTTTGGTTTAAAACAAAAAATGAAAAATTAAACCAATCCCTAATTAGAAATTCTGTTCACTTCGTCAAACCTTCAGGTTCGCTTCGCGGAGCCTTCGGGTTCATCACAAAATCTAAACGGATCCGGGTTAAAAAACATGTTTGGCATGCGTTAAAATAGACCATTTTAGTTAATGCTTTGCATGATTTTTTCATATTAAAATAATATTTTTGAAGGTTTCGTATCTTTGTTATATTAACTACTTGATTAAAAGTTTTTTAGAATTCAATTGTTAAATTTATAAATCAAGATGACACAAAACAAATCAAAACACTTAGCATTGCTAGTACTTACTTTGCTATTTAATATTGAACTAAGGGCCCAAAGTGTACATTTCAATTACGGAAATGGTACGAATGCTTCATATAATTTATCAGATTTACGCAAAATTACCTTTGATGCAGATCTTATGAACATGCATTTATTTGATGGCACTGTTTGCTATTGTTATCTATCATTTAATAATTACCGCCTAAACTTTTTTAACAGTATTAATCAGCAATTCCTAAAATATTAGGAAAATTATGAACTACTAGAACAAACAAGATGACAAAAAATATATCAAAACCATTATTTATGGTGTGTTTAGCCCTGCTATTGGTAACAACAACAGGACAAGCCCAAAGCATCTCCCCACAATCGGTCAACAGCGCCGGAGTAAAAATGACCCAAAGCAATGGCTCCCTCAGCTTTACGGTGGGAGAACTGGTCGTTTTAACTCAAATAGATGCCAACGGCAATAGCCTGGGTGGCGGATTTACCAACAGCTCCACTATCAGCACCACTGTGCTTTCAGTACAGGAACCTGATGCAACTGTTCTTCAAGTGTCTATTTTCCCAAATCCGACGACGGACCTGGTACAGCTGCAAATCAAGGAAGCAAATATAAATGAAATGGAACTGGAACTTAGCGACCTAACCGGAAAGATACTTTACAGTGCCCAATACCGTCTGATGCATCAAAACATCGGTATCAATACCGCCGGCTATCCAAGCGGTGTATATCTGCTGACATTAAAAAAGCAAAATGGGCAAATTTTAGGAACTTATAAAATTCTAAAACAGTAAAAATAACAACATGAAAAATATATCCCTATTACTTGCTTTTTGCTTTTCTTTTTTAGCATTTTCCCAAGCACAGGTACCGCCACAAGCCTTCAATCATTCTGCCGTAGCTCGAAATGCTGCCGGTCAACCCATAAGCAGCAACTATAGTTGTTTAGATTTCCATACTCAAAACCACTGCTACAGGACCTGTGGAATACAGTGAAAATCATTTTGTGAATACCGATCCTTTTGGCTTATTCAATCTAGTGATAGGAACCGGAGCAGTGCAAAGCGGCTCTATGGCTGCTATCAACTGGAGCAATGACAATTATTTTCTCAAAGTAGGGATGTTTGTTAATGGAGGAAATAACTTCATTACCATGGGTACCACCCAGTTATTGTCAGTGCCTTATGCTCTGCATTCAGCTACTGCAGATAGTGTTATAGGCGGCGCTCTGGTTTCAGCGGGAATTACAATGATTTTGAAAATACTCCTAATTTATCAACAGTAGCAATAAGCGGCAGTTATAGTGATTTGAGCAACCAACCCATAACAGTCGACTCCATTTCATCAAATGGAAATATATTGTATTTGAGTAATGGACAAAATTATATTGCAGCGGGTAGTGGAGTTGGTACAGGTGGAAGTTTAACGCACTACATTGGCGAACAATTCGGCGGCGGGGTAATTTTTCATTTATGGAAAGATGCACAGGGTGTAGAGCATGGTTTGATCGTAGATAAGACTGATTTAATCATTAGCCAGGCTTGGAGTAATATTGACCAAACATTAATCGGCCCCTCTGCTCAAAGCAGTTGGGATGGGTTGAATAACAGCAATACCATTGTAGTACAGGCTGGCCATACGAATAGTGCTGCCGCCCTTTGTTTGAACTCTACTAATGGCGGGCAAAGTGACTGGTATTTACCTTCAATTGATGAATTAAATTTGTTGTGGAATAATCGCTTCAACGTGAATAAATCTTTATCAACAAATGTTGGTGCAACAGTTCTGACTACATTGGCCAGCTATTGGAGCAGTACGGAGTACGGCGACAGCTTTGCGTGGAATTTCTATTTCAGCTATGGGTATACCTTCTGCCTCAGTAAGAACAACGCCTTCTATGTTCGGGCTGTTCGGGCTTTTTAATAATATAGCATTTAAATAAAAATTTTGTAAGATTGGCAAATCAGCACAACGAAGGAGAAATAGAAAATTCCAAGTCTAAAAAATATTCGAAATTCCCTAGTTGAAAAGTGTTATCAGTCTACTTTTGAAGTAAATCAATTCCGACTTGGAGAAAATTGCAAAAAGTTTAAAAATATTTTTTAAAAATCTTTGATGTAAATTATTTCAAAGTCTCATGTATAAGGGTACAAATCACTTTTTTGTGTTCTTTTCAGCTTCCTTAATAAGCTCCTCTACATATTCTACACTAACCTCGGCAACGTCAGCAATATCCAGTATGCTGAGTTTTCCTTTTATGTAAAAAGAACACTGTCTTTGAAAGAAATGGAGTAAAAATCAGTTTTTATGCAAGTGGCAGAATGATAGACCCCATCTACGATGCCTTCATGATCAGCGATAGGAAAGAATCTGTTTTTATTGCAAGTCATGGTTACTTTATCTCAGGAAAAGTTTCAATTTCGGAACAAACAGTGAAGCTGCTCATTTGTCCGTTCAA
>CAINVS010000502.1 GCA_903854205.1 uncultured Bacteroidota bacterium
CGCCCAAAGGAGATGAACTCGAGTTGTTGTCGCTATTAATTGAAAAATACGAGCAAGAAAAATACCCAATTGACATGCCGGATCCGATAGAAGCCATTAAATTTAGGATGGAGCAAATGGGCTATACTCAAAACGACTTGGCAAAAATAATTGGCTTGAAAAGCAGAGCCAGTGAAATATTGAATAGAAAACGTCCGCTCACTTTAGAGATGATCAGAAATTTACATGAGAAAATGAATATCCCAACACAGGTTTTGATTCAGGCGTATTGATTGTGCTGAAAATGGGAGTGAATAAACAAGAAAAAATAATGATGTTGATTTTCTCCCGATAATTCCGTTTAAACACATTGGAATTGAATTTCTTCTTTTGTAATTTGCAGTATGAATTGGAAAGAACATATCGTTTCAGATAAAGACGTTCTAATAGGAAAGCCAACTATTGTTGGTACCAGAATCTCCGTAGCGCATATTGTAAATTTATTAGCTCAGGGATGGAGTGAAGCTCAAATTTTGGAAAATTACCCAAGACTGACTAGAGAATCTTTGCAAGCAGTATTTTTATATCTGCAAGATTGTTTAAATGATGGTTTATTATATTCTCCCATAAAAAAATCTGCCTAATGGCTATTCGTTTGTTAGCCAACGAAAACTTTCCTCACAAAAGTGTTCTGTTTTTAAAATCACAAGGTTATAATGTACTATCAATTGGAACAGATTATGCAGGAATATCTGATGCCGAGGTAATGGAAATTGCAATAGAGGAACAAAGACTTATTCTGACTTTTGATAGGGATTATGGAGAATTGATTTTTAATAAAGAATACAGACCGAAACAAGGTGTTGTTTATTTGCGACTAGAAGATTACGAGTCGGATTATCCTGGAAAACTCGTCAACTCAATAATAAAAGAACATACTTTCGATTTTTCGAATGCACTTACTGTGATAGATAAGCATGGTATAAGGCAAAGAAAATATAGATGATTTTGAATGAGTGTTATTGAATTTTAGCCGATTTTTTGAATTGATCAATAAATCATTTTGATGTAAGGAATAAATTATTCATTTAGCAACTTATCCAAAACCTTTTTCAAATAGTTTATTTCTTCTTTCAAATGAGAAATTTGATCCTCGTATAATTTCTTTTCGTTTTCGGTAAATCCTTTGTTGATGACAAAACCATTTCCGGTTTGATTGTGCATGACATTGAAGATCATTTGTTCGTTGAATGTCATGATTTCCTCTGGCGACATGCCAAAAACTTCTCCAATTTTAGTGAGTTTAGAGAATGTGATTTCAGTTTCTCCCAATTCCATTTTTGAATAAGCACTTTGTGTAATGCCCAACTCACTGGCCCAATGCGATTGCGTAAAATTCTTCAACTCTCTTAGTTTTTTAATTTTCTGCCCGATTTGTAAGGGTTGAAATTCCATTGATTTTTCGTTTGTTTCAAAGATATAGAGAAAAATGATTGGGAATAAATTATTGTTTGAAGGTATAAATTAGAAAATTTAAATCGAGAAATTGGAATTTCAGTATTTTCCTCATAAATAATGGCTAAAAATCTCTTACTATCAATGTCAAATTACTTTTTTTATTTCAAGCGCATTACGTTTTTTTACATCATAAAAAATCAAAATTATTCTTGTAAATGTAATTACAATGTAATAACTTTAATACTCCTTCTAAAACATTCAATTCATGAAAGTAAAACTCATCAACATCGGCAATTCCAAAGGTCTTCGATTACCTAAAACCATAATTCAGCAATATAAGATTGGTGAGGATTTGCAGATTGAGTTGCAAGAAGACGGCATTCTACTTAAACCACTTACAAAACCAAGGACAGGCTGGTCGGAGCAATTTGAGAAAGCGGTAAAGCCGATTGAAAAACAAGAAAAAAATTGGATAGAAGCACGCAATCGTTTTGATAAGGAGGAATGGACATGGTAATGCAACG
Organism: uncultured Bacteroidota bacterium; assembly: GCA_903854205.1. Classification (GTDB taxonomy): domain Bacteria; phylum Bacteroidota; class Bacteroidia; order Chitinophagales; family Saprospiraceae; genus Saprospira. The sequence continues at coordinate 1,962 of CAINVS010000502.1, forward strand.
TTCAGAAATATGGTTAATCAATCTTGAACCGACGTTAGGTTCAGAGATGAGTAAACTTAGACCTTGCGTCATTGTTTCTCCTGATGAGGCCA
>CAINVS010000503.1 GCA_903854205.1 uncultured Bacteroidota bacterium
ACTTTGGCTGCCATTATGGCTTTTGGTTGAATGGTTTTCGGGAGACAGAAAAGCGGCAATTATTTCTTGTCTGACAATTACCGCGGCAGTTTTAATTATATATATTATACCATTTTTGAGTCAGGATTGGGGGACATTTTTTAGAGTTTTTAAAAATTATGATAAGGCAGCATTGGGGGAGTGGCAACATATTAGTACTGCAACTGGGAAACCCTATCACTTGTACAATGGAAGCGGATTTGCATATTTGTATTATGAATATTTGAATTGGGAAATGCCCCTGAGGATAAAGGCCCTGCAAAGATCACATTTGATATTATCTTTATTATCTGTTGCACTTTGCGGATTATGGTATTTTGTAAACAGAAAAAGAATTAAGGTTTATAAGATTTTTCTATTGGGTTCTTTCAAAATTTATCTAACGTTTTTTCTGTTATTTATACAGGTGCCATATACATACCTAATAATTGTAGGTTGCTTTGTCAGTCTTGCCATTGTAGCAGAGCAATCGAAATATAGACTTAAAGAACTTTAAAAAGACTTTTATTAAAGCGTATTTTATTTCCTTTTTAACAATATTGAATTTCTAATTTTTAACAAACATTATTAAAACAGAATTCTGATGAAAAGACTTGTTCTTGCAGTTTTCATGCTGTCTGCGTTGAATAGCTATGCTCAAAAAAGCGGATCAGCAGCTCGCATTGCAGCTATTACCAGTTTCGAGGAATATAACCTCAACCAACAATTGATTGACAAACTGGAGTATGCACTCAAAAACATTGACATCGCCTGCGAAGACCAAAAAACTGCAGACGATCCTGTCACCTGGAGAAATAAAGGCCAGATTTATACGGCAGTAGCAAGAAATCAGCAACTTGCCAAAACTTACAAAAATGCAGCTTCCGATGCTTACGTTGCTTGGGAAAAATCATTGAGTATGGAAGAATCAAGAGCAGAAGTAAAAGGAAAAACCAAAGATAAAATTGCCGGCAAGCAGGAGTTTATCGATGGTTTCACAACAAGTGCTCAAGCATTGTACACACAGGGTTCTTATTCATTTAATGAGCAGAACTATGAGGCAGCTTACAATAATTTCAGTAAACTTTATGAAATCCCTACACGTACTGCCAGTTTTGACCTGAAGAAAAAAATCGATTTGACCTTCGAATCAGGCAAAGAGATTGTCAATATGCACTCAAATGCCGGTTTTCTAGGCGGTATTGCTGCCGTAAAATCAGGTAAATTGGAAGAAGCAGAAAAAATGCTTCGCCCGCTGATGGCAGAGAAAAAAATCAAGGATGATGATATCAAAACCTGTTACCGCGTATTAAGTGGCGGTTACCTGGAAAAGGGACAGACTGAAAAAGCAAAAGCGATTGTAGCTGAAGGCAGAAAACAATTTCCGGGTGATTTTGACATGTTGATTACTGAAATCAACATCGCTTTGCAGGAAGGTCGTCTTGCTGAGCTTGAAGGTCAATTGAAACAGGCAGTTGATGCTGATCCAAAAAACGCAATGCTGCATTTTGTTATGGGCAATATGTATGATGAACTTTTCCGTGGAAAAGTAAACTACGAAAAATGGCCTGTCGCTGAAGCTGACCTGAAAGCAGGTTCAGAATATTTTGATAAATCAGTATCCTGGTATCAAAGTGCTTTGAAAATTGATCCAAAACATTTCAATTCAGCTTATAGTATTGGCGCTATTTATGTGAACTTTTCAAACTATTATGCGACGCTGAATAAAAACAGCGATAAACTCAAAAAAGAAGAGCGTGCAAAAATTGAAGCCGATTATTTCAAATATGTTGACAAAGGTTTGGAATATTTGCTTGAAGCAGAAAAAATTGAACCAAATGATCTGTCATTGATCCGAGGTCTTAAAGAAGTTTACTCACGCAAAAGCGATGATGCAAACTGGTCAAAATACAGTGCAAAAGAAAAAGAACTGATGAAAAAAGGTCAGTAAAAATAAACCGTAAAAATAAAAAGGGCAGGCCTTGAGAACTAAGATTCCCAAGGCCTGTATTCTTTTAAAAAATCCTATTTAACATAATATAAATTATGGGAATAAGAAAGCTGAGAATCGCTCAGATCATTGCATGCTTCACAAGATATAATCTATACATTTTCAATTACTTCTGAATTTACAGTTGACTTTGCTTATTTATCTTTTATCAATCTTACAGAGAATCCATTTCCTCTATAATCAGTATTTAGTCTGAAATCGTGTTTGTCAAGGATGATTCCATGTGCGCCATCATCGTCAGAATCTTTGCTCCAATAAAAAGCTTCCATTCCCAATAAACTATATTCACCATCAACGGATCTGCTTCCGCCCGGTAAAGCATTAAAACCACTTCCGTTATCGCCATTTCCTTTGTCGCCCCAACCTGAGGTTGATTTCATTTTTTTGGCAACGGCTGCTGCTTCTTTGCCAAACATATCCGAAATTTGGTTAAACTCAGACATGGAAGGCACATGATAACCTTCGGGCGCTATATCTCTGCTGTCTGAAACAGCGTAAAAATTATACAATTTTCCATATTTCTTGCCATTCTCAGCATTGTTTTCATAAAAACACCATGCTGCTTTATGTCCTTTGCTTGCAGCTACCCATTCTTCTGTTGTTTTTGCTTCAGGAATAGAATCTCCATTTCTAAAAGTTGTAACATCAAGGTTTTCTGCTGTCCAGTCTGCCGATCCAATTTTTAAAGTTTTTAATTCAACTATTTTCTTCACTTCCTTTACATCTTCAGCTGAGGAAGATTCGGCTCTTGGTTTAGAACCGCAGGAGAAAATGGTAAAAGAAATAAATAGGCAAACAGTCAGCTCATTAAAAGTTTTCATATTGCTAAAATATATTTTATTATTTTGTAATTCTTTCGCAAATATACTTTAAAAATTATATTTAAATCATGTTAAGCAAATTTAATAATACATATAGGTATAAGTACAATTTTATTTAATGAATTCTGACTAGCTACATAAATAAAAAACGGTACAGAAATCTCTGCACCGCTATATAGCATATTTTGATTGGTCTATTTCTTAGCAGCCCAACTCCAAAGTTCTGTTTTAAGTTCATTGGACAATATAGTACCCAATGCTGGCATGAAAATAATTGTTACTTTCTTGCGGCCATTCTTCATCTGCCCTTTAACAGTTTTGATTTTACGCTTACCAAGTTCCTGTTGCAGTTCCTGAATTCCACTCAACAATTTATGCTGTATAAAATGATCACGGAGTCTGGAAGAGAATGACAGAATCAGTTTTGGTTCTGCTTCTTTCAATCGGTTTTGGAAAATCGGCAAACACAATTCCAAATCTTTCTGAGAAATCTGTCCTTCCTGTTCTGAACGGAATGGGCAGAAATAGCTATCCATTATATTGTCGACTGCAAATTCACTAAAATGTGTTTCCAACAATGGAATTGCCTTTTTCCATACTTCTCTGTTCAGCTTTGCCTCAGGCAAATGTGTCTGAGCCAGATATCTCTTATCGCCGTCTGCCTTGGGATTGAAGCCCAAAATCATGAGCGATTCTTTTGATTCGGCGGTTTCAGTAAGTTGATAATACCATTCTTTTGCATTTTGAAGAGCGAAATTATGTATGTCACTTTTTTCAAAAGCAATTTCTGTCTCATCGTAGATCAGCTCTATCGATTTTGATTTATGCTTTGGCAACTCGGGTAATACCGGCACAATTACAGGCTCAGTCGGTTTAACTTCTTTACCTGCAGCAATTTCAGCCAAAGCGTCAGCTTCTCTTATCATAGCAAGGTCTACCTGTCTTTTCGCAAGATCGACACGTTGTATACGCACCCAAATGGTATCACCCATTTTATAGGTCGTTGATGGCGATTTAATATGGAAACCGTCTTCCTGCAGGGTAAAACTGTCGAACATATTTTCATAACGGATCATTCCTTCGCAGTAATTCTGCTTAATTTCTCCGTAAATACCAAACTCTGTCATACCTGAAATAAAGGCTTCGAATACTCCGCCTACATGATCAAGCAAGTATTCAGCCTGTTTGTATTTTACAGATTCACGTTCGGCTTCCATGGCATTGCGCTCACGTCTTGAGATATGTTTGCACAATTCCTCCAGTTTTGCCGGATTCATTTTTGCTGTTTTATCTTCCAAAAACTCCTCAAAAGCACGGTGTACCAATACATCGGCATATCGGCGGATTGGTGAGGTAAAGTGTGTATAATCCACAAAAGCCAAACCGAAGTGACCGATATTATTGGTGGAATATGCAGCTTTTGCCATCGTTCTGATACCCAATTGCTGTAAAACACCCTGTTCGTTTTTGCCGGCAGAATCTTTCAACAGTTTATTGAAAGCACCATAGACACTTTCTACAGATTTAATATTCATTGGATAACCCAATCGACTGGCAAAATTGGCAAAGTTTTGGACCTTATCCATATCAGGCAGGTCGTGAACCCGATAAACAAAAGGAATCTGCGGTCCACCCTGACGGAATTTAGCCATTATCTGCTGCGCCACCATTTTATTGGCCAAAAGCATAAAGTCTTCCACCAGCATGTGTGTGTCCATACGCTCTTTCACATAAGCTTCAAGCGGTTTACCGTTTTCATCGAGTTTGAATCGAATTTCAGGAGATTCAAAATTGATAGAACCTTTTTTAAATCTGGCTTTGCGCAAAATATGTGCGTAGCGGTTCAGTGTTTTCAGCTCTTCAGCAAAATCACCTTCTTTACCGTTCAGAATATCCTGAGCTTCCTCATAAGTAAAGCGGCGGTCTGAGTGAATGACAGTTTTACCGTACCATTCATTCACAATTTCTCCTTCCTGAGTAAATTCAAAAACTGCTGAGAATGTCAGTTTATCTTCATGCGGACGCAAGGAACAAACACCATTTGACAGTTTTTCGGGTAACATCGGCAAAACGCGGTCTACCAGATAGACGGAAGTGGTACGTTTTGCAGCCTCTTTATCCAAGGCTGAACCCTCGCGGACATAGTGCGTGACGTCTGCAATATGTACGCCAATTTCATAATTTCCATTTTTCAACAATTGAATCGAAATGGCATCATCAAAGTCTTTTGCTGTTTCAGGGTCAATTGTAAAAGTAGTCACATCGCGAAAATCACGGCGCAAATTAATTTCCGATGGCAGGATAACTGTCGGGATTGCATCATTTTCGCGATTGACTGCGCTGTTGAATTCCAATTCAAATCCATGTTTTATAAGGATTGATTTCATTTCAATGTCGCTGCTGCCCGATTGTCCGAGTACAGTAGTTATCTCTCCTACCGGATTGCCGACACCGTGTTTAGGATGCCATTCTATAATTTTAACAACGACTTTGTCTCCATTTTGCGCATCCATGGTTTTCTTGCGGGAAACCAAAATGTCAACGGGAATGCTGTCATCATCGGGAGAAACAAAACAGAACTGCTTGGAAAGTACCATTGTTCCGATAAAGGCCTCTCTGTGACGGGTGACAATTTCGAGAACTTCCCCTTCAGGTTTTCCTCTGCGGGAAAGATACCAGCGTACTTTTACTTTGTCTCCTTTCAGTGCATTCGCCAATCGGCCCTGAGGGATAAAGATATCACTCTGAAGTCCCGAATCCTCCGAAACTACATAAGCGGAACCGCTTCTCGTGGGATCCAGAATACCTGTGGCAGTGCCTTTACTGCTGAATTCAGCTTTTTTCTCGCCTTCAGCACGAATTTTTTCCGGTTTTTTATAAGCATTTACCGGACCTTCAGACTGTCCGGGTGCAGACTGCTCAACATTTCTGTTGAATTTGTATTTTTGGCCATTTGCCACTTTTATCAAAAGTCCTTTTTGTAAAAGTTGCTCCAATGCCTGTTCTATGGCATCGGAATTATTTTCAACGGCTATAATTTTCTTTATATCCTTTGCATTGTATCTTGCTTTGAAGTCATTCTGAAGGACATTAAGTACTTTTTGTTCCAATGCTGCGGGGCTCAATGTTTTATTGGCGCCTCCCTTTTTTTTCTTTTTTGACATTTAAATATTGTATGAATATGCATATTGGGAAGTTAAGATCATCCCTGCATGGTTTTTAAAAACTGTTATTGATGGTAATGACTAGTTAATTTTTAAAGTCAATACTGTTTTGTAATTTAATCTTCAATAATTTCGCCCTCCAGCGTCAATTGCATAAAGGTAATTTTTGGATCGTCCACTTTAATTATTTCTCCATTTGCGCCCAACATACCTTCTACCCGGTGAATTGTCCAGTCTTTGCCGATGGAGCAAACAAGTTGTTTCATTCCGTCTTCCAGATAAAGTGTTCCGGCTATAAGTCTATGATCCAATAGGTTGCCAGCTTTTGAAAAGGTTGCCAGAAAAAATGCATTACCTTCCAAAGATGCCTGCCAGTAAACTATTGCATGGTATTTCTTTGTGTCGGGAATACTGAAGCAGGCCATGAACTCCGTAAACTCGTCGATCTGTTCCTCTTCGAGCACAAAACGAGCCATCCAAGCTGCATTTAGTGGTTCCTGTACATCAGAAATTTGCCGCTGTGCATCGGTGCTGAGTGTCATTGGCAACTCAATAGCAGGAAAGAGTTCCAAGAATTCAGCGAAATGCAATTCTTTTTTTGGTGGAATGATGACGATTTTATCTTCGCCCAAATCATGTTCATGATCTTCATGCTCTTCGTGATGGTCGTGGTTACAGCCTTCACCGCATTTGTGTTCATGATGTTGGTGATGCCCATGCTCACCGTCTTTATGGAATAATTTAAACATATTTAGTATTGAAATGGTACATAATGGTGTATTGAACTGCTCCGTTCATACACTTTACATTCTGTAAATGTACGCATTCTCCCCTATAAATCCCAAAATCTGTCTGAGAGTTCAAAAAACTCCAATTATTATTCAAGAAATTTCAGGATCTCAAAAAACTGACTGTTATTCAAAGAGGAAATCATTTTACTAATTTTCATTTTTCTGAATAAAACGAAGCACCTGTTTACTCAATTTTTCTGCGCCATTTAAATTTAAATGATCCGTATTTCTATCTTTTTTAAACAAAAAACGCTTCATGCCTTGTTAATATACAAGTGCAATGAAGACCATATAATTTGTGCCAAATTTTTTAGAAAAGGCGGGGCAATATGCATAATGAATATAATAATCCTTAGCTTTTTTTCCGATAGACTTCAAATAAGTCTCCGTCTCTCTAATAAATTTTTGTACTTTTTTCCAAAGCTTGAGCAACATCTGCTATAATATCATCAATATGCTCCAAACCCAACGAAAATCTCAGCAAACCGGGATAAATACCGGCAGCCTCTCTTTGTTCGGCCGAAAGTTTTGAATGCGTTGTAGAGGCCGGATGAGTAGCAATACTGCGGGTATCCCCTAAATTTGCAGTAAGCGACATCATATTCAAATTGTCTAAAAAACGCTGACCGCGCTCTACCCCACCCTTTACAATACAGGTGAGCATTCCACCACCTAATCTCATCTGTGACTTAGCAAGTTCATATTGTGGATGCGTAGAAAGTCCCGGATATTTGACGCTATCAATTTCAGGGTGATGCTCAAGGAAAAGTGCCAGCATACGTGCATTTTCACAATGACGTTCCATGCGAACTGCCAGAGTTTCTAAACTTTTAGAAAGAACCCAAGCATTAAAGGGCGACATAGCGGGACCGGTACTGCGCGTAAAATTGTAAGCAGTTTCGATAATATCTTTTTTACCCAAAATCACACCGCCGAGTACACGCCCTTGACCATCAATCCATTTAGTAGCGGAATGCACAATCAAATCTGCCCCATACTTTAGCGGCTGCTGTAAAAAAGGGGTTGCAAAACAATTATCAACATTAAAGAGAATACCATGCGCCCTCGCCAATCGGCCAAGTGCCGCAAGATCGGCAAAATCTAGTGCAGGATTGGACGGAGACTCAACCAGGAGCATTTTGGTATTGAGTTGAACTGCGTTTTCCCAGGCCTGCAGGTCATCGATTGGTACTAAAGTATAGCTGATACCCCATTTTGGCAGCTGTTCACAAATGATTCTCAATGTATTGCCAAAAAGGGAACGGCTCGCCACAATATGATCACCAACTTTCAGGTAGGGCAATATAGAGGCAAAAATTGCTGACATTCCCGAGGCTGTTGCAATTCCAGCTTCTGTTCCTTCCAAAAGGCACATTTTATTTACGAATTCGTCTGTATTAGGATTCGTAAAACGAGTATATATATTTCCTTCCTGCTCATTGGCAAAAATTGCCCTGCCTTCCTCTGCATCATCGAAAATAAAGCTGGAAGTCATGTAAATAGGCGCAGAATGTTCTTTTTGCTGTGTTCTTGGAATCTGAGTTCTAATCGCTGCAGTTTCAAAACGTGGAACATTTTCTTTTTTTGCCTGTTCAGTGATCTTTATTTCATAAGTATAGAAAATTTTTGCAGTTTCCTTCATTATGTGATAAACAGAGCAGTATTTCTCAGTGGTGAGATTAATTGCTTTCTTTAATTTTTCTTCATCAACCTTTCCGGAAACGATAAAATGAATATTGATAGTCTCGAAAATAGCTGGCATTTCATTTTCTTTTCGGGTAGCAGATATTCTGATATTCACATCTTCGACTTCCTGTCTTTGCTTTTTCAGGATGGAAAGGACGTCGATTGCACTGCAACCGCCAAGTCCTGCCAATAAAGTTTCCATTGGACGAAAACCTTTGTTTTCACCTCCGATTGCAGGAGAAGCGTCCATCTGCATGGTATTTCCTTGTTGATTGGTTACCTCAAAATGAAATTTATCGTTTTTGAGGTTAAGCTCTATATTCATGATTTCCTTGAAAGGATATTGGGTTAAAAAAATAATTTATGGAATTGTAAAAATAAAAAAAGCGGCAGAGAATATTTTCTCTACCGCTAAAAGTTATTCTAGCAATGATACAAAGCAGGATAAAATCCTACCTGATTTTGCTTATGAATCTTAGTGAGCTTTATCAGCTTTTTCTTCTGCTTTTTTAGTTGTATCAGCAGCAGGAGCTTCTTCAGTTTTAGGAGCTTCTTCAGTTTTAGGAGCTTCTTCAGTTTTAGGAGTTTCAGAAGCTGGAGCCTCGCCACCGCAAGAAGCCAAAGAAAATACAAATGCCAATACGAATAAGAGATTCAAGAATTTCATGGTTGAAATTTTTTAATTGTACAATAAAAATGATAAATGAAATTAGAACTTGGTTTAAAACCGCTGCCCTATATTTTTTCCCCTAAGGGTTTACTTTTTAAATTTATATTCAGCTTTATTCTTTTCGTGATTATCAAAAACCACTAAAACTGAGTCTGTTAGTACTAAAATATCCCAATTGTCTTCGCTGTCTTCCGATTTTAAAACAATTTTTCTACCTTCTCTGGTATAAGAACCTTTGACTGTACCACCAGCAGTTACTTTGCTGAATTTTCCGTCAGGATTAAAAATCAAATTGAGTTCAATTGGTGTCTTTGCATTATTAATGCTGTCTAACCTCCACTCTGATTCCAATTTTGCCAGCGTCTGAGCAGGAGCAATGAAGAAAAAGAGGCTTTAGTAAATGGGTCAAATAATCGATGGTTTCAAGGAACAGCAGCTTTTGCGGCAGGAACAAAAGGTTTATATATCGGTACAGCCGTTGGCA
>CAINVS010000504.1 GCA_903854205.1 uncultured Bacteroidota bacterium
AAAGCACAAGTGAATATTCTGCCCTCTTATAATTCTACTGGCGTTAAACTAAAACTTATCAATGCATTGTTTAATGGAAGACATTGTTTGGTAAACAAAGCTGCTGCCGAGGGCACTGCAGTAGAAGAAGCCTGCTATTTTGCTGAAGACACAAAAGAATTTTCAACTGAAATTCTCAGACTTTTCGAACAACCATTTACTGAAGAAGATATCCTCAAAAGAAAGCAAATCCTTGGTGAATTATACGACAATAATAAAAATGCTGAGACGCTGATTAAACTACTATACTAGCATTATCCAACACTTTTCCGTTTTCCGTTTTAATGGTTCTAGCAGGAAATTTATTGATAACCATATAATCATGTGTAGCCATTACAATACAAGTGTCATAGTCTTTGCATATATGAAAAAGCAGTTGCATGATTTCATCACTGGTTTCTGGATCGAGGTTACCTGTCGGCTCATCTGCAAGAATTAATTTCGGAGAATTGAGCAATGCCCTTGCGATGTCAATACGTTGTTGCTCGCCACCACTCAATTCAAATGGCATTTTAAATCCTTTGGTTTTGAGATTTACTTTATCCAACACATCGCTAATTTTTTCATCCATTAATTTTTCATCTTTCCAGCCTGTCGCTTTCAAAACGAATTTCAAATTTTCATTTACATTTCTGTCTGTAAGCAATTGAAAATCCTGAAACACTACGCCAATATTTCTGCGTAAAAATGGAACGGTTTTCCAAGTGAGTTCTTTAAGATTATGACCGGCAACCCATCCTTCTCCTTCTGTAAGTTCAAGATCGCCGTACATGGTTTTAAGCAAGCTACTTTTACCTGTTCCGGTTTTACCCACTAGATAAACGAATTCACCTTTTTCTACAGAAATATTTACATTTCCGAGTATCAAACTTGAACCTTGATAAATATTAACGTTGGTTAACTCTACAATAGAACGAGACATATCTATAAATTTACTTTTTAATTAATTTTTGAAAAACAAATGTAAAGGCTGAATCTTTAATAAACAATTACTTCATCCCCGATTCTGATTTCAAGTGTTTTTTTAACATCTGCTTCCACCCTTCCGATAATTTGCGCATCAATTTCAAATGATGTTGCCGTATCAATTATTTCCTGTGCATGTTTTTCATCACAATAAATTTCCATGCGGCATCCCATGTTAAACACTTCATACATTTCACGCAATCTAGCGCCGCTATTGGCTTGTATTAATTGAAATACCGGTGGTGGTGTGAAGAGATTGTCTTTAATCACTTTAAAATCACCTGGCATGTATTTCATACATTTTGTTTGACCGCCACCACTGCAATGAATGATTCCGTTTATGTTGTCGAAATGTGATTCAAATAATTTCATGAAAACAGGTGCAAAAGTTCGGGTAGGACTCAACAATAATTTCCCGATTTCGATTTCTTCAATAAACTTATCATTGGAGAACTTAACGATGTCTGTCAATTTATTTTTTCCAATGTAAACGACTTCTTCATTCGTTCCGGGATCGTAGCTTTCTTTAAAATGAGTGGCGTAATGTTTAGACAAAGCATCATGCCTG